>CAKZOY010000510.1 GCA_937138275.1 uncultured Chloroflexota bacterium | reverse complement strand
GGGGAGTGTAACTGCTCACCGCGGGGTCGCAGTGGCTGACCACAAGCGCTATGCCGTTCGTAGTGCGCTACGAAGCGAAGCGACGTTCGTAGTGCGCTACGAAGCGAAGCGGAGTAGCGCATCGGGCGCCCCTCCGCGGGTGCTTCATGGCGGACTACAAGCGCTATGCCGTTCGTAGTGCGCTACGAAGCGGAGTAGCGCATACGAACGTGACTGCTCACTGCAGAGTCGCGGAGGCCGCAGAGAAAATCTCCTTTAGAGAACCACCTGACGCTCTACAAAGCATAAAGACTCGGCGTTCTCAGCGGTCTCAGCGGGTGAGGTTAGGGCCTGGCTGAGCAGATACGGTGGTTTTTGGATAACTATTCGGCCGGACTGTAACCCCCAAACTGTCGGCGAAAACTCTTTATGAGGAGGTACCCTTATGTCCCGTCCATCCCGCTATGCCTGGTTCGTCGTTGCCGTCTTTTTCGCCTTTATGCTACTCCATCAGGCCGACAAACTCCTCATCGGCCCTCTGACCACTCCCATAATGGAGACCTTCGGCATCAACGAAGCGCAGATGGGAGCGGTCTTCACGGGCGCGCTGATCGTGGGCGCCGTCCTCTACCCGGTATGGGGCTACCTCTACGACCGCTACGCGCGCGCCAAACTACTGGCCCTGGCCTCGTTCATCTGGGGCTCCACCACCTGGCTCAGCGCGGTCGCTCCGACCTATCCGGCCTTTCTGGCTACTCGCGCCTCCACTGGCATTGACGACTCCAGTTACCCCGGCCTCTACAGCCTCATCGCCGACTACTTCGGCCCGCGCGTCCGGGGACGGGTGTACGGCGTGCTCCAGTTGACCGGCCCCATCGGCTACCTGCTGGGGATGATTATGGCGCTGATGCTCCGGGACGTTCTCGGCTGGCGGGGCGTCTTCTACATTACCGGAGCGCTGGGCATCCTCCTGGCGGTCGTCATCTTCTTTGGGGTGCGGGAGATGCCGCGCGGCCGAAGCGAGCCGGAACTGGCCGACCTGGAGCAGATCGGCATCTACCGCTTTGACTGGAAGACGGCGCTGGGGCTCTTCCGCATCCGCAGCCTGGTCCTGCTCTTCATTCAGGGCTTCTTCGGCGTCTTCCCCTGGAACGTCATCACCTACTGGTTCTTCCGCTACCTGGAGACGGAGCGCGGCTACTCCTCCGATGCCGTCCTGATGACGATGGCTCCGGCGGTGCTGGTACTGGCCTCCGGCTATCTGGTCGGTGGGTCGCTGGGGGACTTTTTCTTCCGACGGACGCCGCGGGGCCGGATGCTGGTCGCCTCCACCGCCGTCCTGATCGGAGCCCTGCTCCTGTGGGTCACTATGGGCATCCCGGCCGATAATCAGACTCTCTTCCTGATAATGTTGTGCGTCACGGCTCTCTTCATTCCCTTCGCCGCGCCCAACGTCACCTCGTCCATTTACGACGTGACCCTGCCGGAGGTGCGCAGCACGGCAGCGGCGGTGCAGTACTTCATTGAGTCGGCCGGTGCAGCCACGGCGCCCCTCATCGCCGGGATTATCGCCGTTCGCTACTCCCTCCACGACGCCATTCTGTGGATTTGTATCTCCACCTGGATTCTCTGCGCGCTCTTCTTCTTCGCCGCCGCCTATCTGGTCCCGCGGGACATCGCCCGTCTGCGCGGGCAGTTGCGGGAGCGGGCGGAGCAGGAACGGGCCCGCGCGGCCGCTCCGGTCGCGTAGTATGCGGGGCGGGCGACGGCGAAGCCGTCGCCCGCCCCCTCCCGACTCAGGCCCAGTGGGAGCACCAGATGGTCAGAAAATTGATTGGACGGATCCCTTTGCTCTTCCTGATCGGCGGATGGGCTCTGTTCCATCTCACCCCACCCTCCATCGTCTCATCCCCCGCAACCGACGATCCCCTGGTCGGGACCTACCAGGTCACAGGCACCAACCCCGATGGCAGTTCCTATCTGGGGACCCTCACCGTGGAGGCGTATGGGGAAACGTATAGCCTCGTCTGGGAAGTGGGGAACACTGTGACCACTGGGGTCGGCTTACGGGAGGGGAATGTCCTCTCCGGCGGATGGGACTGCGGCGTGGTGACCTATCGGATTCAGGAGGACGGGAGATTGGAGGGGGTGTGGGCCCTCTGCAGCGAACCCCACACGGGCACCGAGCAGGCTATCCCGGTACGCCTGGGAGTTCAGGGGTGACCGCCGTCAGCGGCAGTAGATGGGGCTGCTGAAAATCCAGCCCCGCGGTCGTCCACCGAAACTGCGCCACACCTCCACCCGGTATGCCCCGGGTTCGGCGGTGGTGAAGCGCAATCGGGTGCCGTAAGCCCGTGCCACCACGCGCCCCTCGCGGATCAGACGAATTGTCCCCGGACGGGGCGTCTCTACCTCAAAGACCAGCGCCCCCGCGCGCACGATCTCTTCTCCCATTGTGGCAACCGACGGTCCGCTGCGCGCATGGAAGCGGAAGCCGCGCGTGGATCCCAGGCGGTCATATCCGACCCAGGTGCTTCCTGCCCGCAAAGCGTTATAGATGAGTCGTTTATCTATCTCCAGGTCGCCGCTCAGCGGACGTTCTATCAGAACATGGGTATTGACCCAGCGGAAAAGGGTCTCGTAGGGAAAAACAACCCTTCGGATGGGGCCCATGCGATAAATATGACCGTGGGCATCGGCCCCGCCGATCGCGGCGACCCTACGGCCGTTCCGTATCAGTTCGTCCCACCGGCGCAGAGTGGCGGAAAACGGCCCGCGCAGCCCCAACCCGGGGAAGAAGGCGTAGAAAAGCGCCGCCGGGCGGCTCCAGAGCAACCCCTTGAACTCCGACATCGTATTCCAGATTTCCAGCCCGGTGTACCCCTCCACATCCCAGTCCACCCAGGGGATCGGATCCAGGTCCGGGCTGATGGGACTACCCTTCTCGTAGGGATGGGCCAGGAAGCAGATGCCGCCCCGATCGGTCACCTCGCGGATTAACTGCTGGGGGTCAGCAGCCAGGGGGGCCATTTCCTCTTCAGCCCCGTAGATGAGGAGATGATTGACCTGGGGGAACCGGCGCACGGAGTGGACCTCTTCGCCCACCAGGAGCAGGACGCCGTCGGTGTATCCCTCCACCCCCCGTACCCAGACGTTGTGGTCGGTCACTGCGACGAAGTCCAGGCCGGCGCGGCCTGCTGCGAGAGCGACTTCCCGATGGCGCGCCGTCCCGTCGGAATAGACGGTATGGACATGCAGGTTGCCGACGACTTCGTATTTATCCATACTGGCGCAATGATACCCGATAGGGGGAGCATTGTCAAGTGGTAACTGATGAGGGGCTTGCGCAGCAAATCATTTCGGGGGAGCGGCGCGCCTGCGAAAAAAGAGAGTGGGGGGTTGTGGGGGCGGCTTCGCCGCCCCACAAACCCCATACCCTTCTCTACGACGCTTTTATCGCTGCGCCTTCTGGACCATCCGATATATGGCGTTCAGCAGCGACGTCTCGTCGTCGGGCGTGTCGTGGGATAGTTCCCAGACCATCACCCCACCGGCCCGTTCCAGCGCCAGGCGCGTCTTGGCCTGGACGGTGGGGATGCCGTTATAGTGGACGGCCACGTCGTCCACCGTCACCACATCCTTCTGGGGCGCGGCGGGGTCCAGGAGAACCAGCGCCCGGTACTCCAGCCATTTGGGGCGGCCGTAGAAGGGGATGCCCAGGACGGCCTTTTCCGGCGGCAGTCCCCGGCCCAGCCAGTAGTCCAGGGCGGCCTCGGCATACGAATACGGCGAGTGCTGGGGGCCGTCGCCGCCGTCGTAGGCCATAATCCCCACGTAGTCCACGTAGCCGAAGACCTCCTCCGGGATACCCTCGGCAATCGGGCCCAGGGCGACCACCGCCGTCGCAAGCAAGCGACCCCGCGAATGCATCTCCTCGCTCAGCACCCGCATCATCGCGGCGTAGTTCCGCGCCGACTCCCCCGGATCAGGGTACTCCCAGTCTATGTCCACCCCGTCCAGATCGTACTCGTCGCAGAAGGCCGTCAGATTGCGGGCGAACGCGGCGATGCTCTCCGGATGGGCCGCCAGTTGCTCAAACCCCAGGTCGTTGCCGTTGTTCCACCCGCCGACGGAGATGAGCACCTTCACTCCGTGCTGCCGGGCCGTGGCGATCAGAGCCTTCAACTTGTCCGGGTTCTGGATGGGCAGCAGGCTACCGTCGCCGCGAGGGTGGGGGAGGAGGAAAGCATAGTGGATATGGGTCAGACGATCAAAGGGGATTTCGCGCGTCCGCCCGGACCAGGCCGTGGAGTAGCCGACGATACGGAACGGTTCCCGCGCCGGGCGGCGAACTGACCCGCACCCGATTGCCAGAAGGGTCCCGCTGATGTCGGCAATTACCAGGGTTAACAGAAGCAAGCGCTTGAAACGGGTCATAGAGTATTTGCTCCGCGGAATGAGTACCCGATGGGAGGTGTAGCGCCACTCTGCGCGCTCCGGGCT
>CAKZOY010000509.1 GCA_937138275.1 uncultured Chloroflexota bacterium | reverse complement strand
TCGTCGGCGCTGCCCCCGACGGTGAACCGGCGGGTATCCCATGTCGCCGCCACCACCGCTTCTGCCCAGGCGCGGTCGGCCTGAGGCGGCAGGAGGACGTAGGTGCGCTCATACGGTTCCCGAGGGGAACCCCGTACCGGCTCCAGATAGGGCCGCGCGTTCAGGTAGTGGCTGGTGGGCTTCAGTTCCAGGCCGGTGATCTTCATTCCCAGATGGAGATGGGGGCCGGTAGTCTGACCGGTGCGCCCCGCCAGCCCGATGACCTGTCCTGCCAGAACGGTGCTCCCATCGGGCACCAGAATCTCCCGCAGATGCCCGTAGAGCAGAGTGACCCGTCCCACTCCTTCCACGTCGCTGACCACCCGAACGTAGTTCCCGTAGGCCGTGCCGGGAGGGCCGTGGGAGACCTGTCCCCTCAGGCATGCCAGGACGGGGGAACCCTCTGCGGCCTGTAAATCCACTCCCTCGTGTCCCCCGTGCAGCCAGTATTTCTGGGTGATCGGGTCGTAGGAGGCTTCGTAGTAAATCCGCTGGCGGTCGCCGAAGGCCTGAGTGTAGGCGCGGGTGACCGTCGGCCAGACCAGACGCAGCGCGGCCGGGTGAGGCATCCGCTTTCGCCCCCCCACGGCATCCGGAATCGCCGTCGTCGTCCCGTCGGGCCGGAGCCAAACAAATCCCTGCCAGGACGGTTCCGGGGAACGAAGAAGGAACGCATACGCCCCGGCGATCCGGTCGTACTGGCTGCACAGGAAGTAGAAGTCGGCGTACTGGGCGCCCTTATCGGCGGCCGACTGAGCCGGGTTGACGTTGGCGAACTGGGAGATGACCACGGGCCTGGGGCGGACTTCGGGCCGTTCCAGATACATGCGCGGGAAGCGCAGGGCGCGGTGGTAGTTTTCCATCTCCTCCCGGGTTGTCCAGTAGACGTGGCAGCAGACGAAGTCAGCGGCGGAGAGGGCCTGGCTGCATCCGGCGAGGAACTCTTCTTCGGGGATCGGCGGGGGGAACCCCGGGAGCGCGGGGCCCGTGGGGGCCAGTCCCGGAAATCCTACCCGCAGGGGTGGGCCGAAGCGGCGGCGCAGGCCGTCGGCCACGGCGACAAACCAGGCGGAGAAGGCGGCGGGACTATCCCACGATACCCCGTACCCGCGGGGGTGGGTGTTGGGCTCTCCGTGGATTTCAAAGTCGGTGACACCCACCCGGAGAAACTCCGCCACGATGGGAGCGAATCCGTCCACGAACGCCTCCGGGGAGGTCGGTTCGGTGCCTGCCCGAGGGCTCAGCAACTGGACCAGGAACCGCTGAATTCCAACGCTCCGGCAGGCCTCCACGTCGGCGATGGAGTGGGTCGGTGCGCGCAGTTTGACCGCTTCTATAGCGGCCCGCTGGAAAACTTCCAGATCGGTCGGGCGAACCGGTCCTTCCCCTGCAACAATTCCCGCTCTGGCGAAACTCATGGTGTCTCTCCTTCCAGGAAGCAGAGAATCCCTTCCGCAATTCCCCGGGCAACCAGGTCCTGGTGGTTCAGCAGCAGGTCGCGGTCGGCCAGGAGAAATCCGATTTCTATGATAGCGCCCGGGGTGGAGGGATCAATCTCGTAGAAGGTGTGATACTGGGTCATATCGGGAGTGACGCTTCCCTCATGGAAGGAGAGACCTGTGCGAGCCTGGTAGTGGCGGATCAGGCATTTCACCAAGCGGTCTTCCACGTGGGGGATGGCGCTCTCCTCCACGCGGGCCACTTTGAACCCGGAGGCTTCAGGGTAGAGACAGGCGTCGGCGTGGATGGAGACCAGAGCGCGGGCCCGATAACCGGTCAGACGAGGGTCAAATTCCTCCAGCAGGTCGGTGGGGTATCCGGCGGCGCGCAGAGCGGCGACGACCCGCTGGGCGACTGCCAGGTTGACATCCACTTCCCGGATGCCGCCGTCGCAGATAGCGCCGGAATCGCTGCCCCAGTGACCGGCGACAATGCCGATCGGCAGGATCAACGGCGCGGTGGGGCTGGGGGTAGGAGAAGGGCGGGGAGTTGGTGTGGGGAAGAAGATGGAGAGGATGGAGCGCGGTGGGGAGGTCGGGGTAAGGGAAGTCCCTTCGGATGCCGTCGGGGGCATCAACAGCGCGCGCAGGAGAACCAGAATGGCGGTGCCGAAGACAACCACTGCCAGAAGGCGCGGTGCTCCGGAAGAGGCGGACGGCCTCTCCCGGCGCTCTTTCGGTCGGGCCATCGGGGAGGGCATGGGAATTG
>CAKZOY010000508.1 GCA_937138275.1 uncultured Chloroflexota bacterium | reverse complement strand
CCGGATTCGGCGCGATGGTGGCAGGCTGGTTAGGATTACTTCAGTAACACAGAACACGGAGTAGGGAGTAGGGAGTAAGGGATGCGGAGGAGGCCGTCCGGGGCGAGGGTGGTGGCGTTCCTGATCCTGCTTTCGGCAGGGGCGGGGTTGCTGTTTCTGCTACTGGGCCGGGGGCCGTCTTCCCGCGAGACGGGGGGAGTTCTCTCCCCCACTCCGTCGCCGTCGCCATCGCCGACGATCACCCCTTTGCCGACGCTCCCTCCCCCTACGCCCACTCCCAGCCCACTGCTGCACACCGTCCAGCCGGGAGAGACGCTGGCCAGCATCGCGGCGGCCTACGGGGTCCCGTTGGCCGACCTGATCGCTGCCAACGACATCCAGGACCCCAACCTGATCCGGGCCGGGCAGGTGCTGGTGATCCCCGGCCGGTGGGTTACCCCATCTCCTGCTCCGCCCGCGCCGACGGAGATGCCTATGGAGATCGCGGGGCCGTCTCCCACCCCGATCTCGCGCCCCGTTTTGCCCACACTCACTCCATCCGGGCCACCGGTGGTGGAGATTGCCGGAGTCCTGGGCGCGGGAGACCTGATGCGGGAGGTCGTCCGCATTCGCAACCGCGGGGGAGCGGCCTCGCTGGAAGGGTGGACCCTCTCCGATGTATCGGGAGACCAGTACATCTTCCCGCGACTCCTTCTTTTCCCCGGAGCGGAGATCGCCCTGTATTCCAGGGCGGGGACGTCTGATCCCACCTATCTCTACTGGAACCGTCCGGCACCGGCCTGGCAGTCGGGGGAACTGCTCACCCTGCGCGACCGGGAGGGGGCCGTGGTGGATACGTATGTGGTGCCGTAATGGTCGGAGCGAATGCTCACCGTGCCGGGCGACCGCCTGCGCGGTCGCCGGGGCGGCGTCCACGCAGGTGGACGCCCGGCTGTAAGCCCTTGAGGGGCGATTTCAATCGCTGAAGAACAATAGCCCCGGTTTTTCCACCAGATAGCATCTGACCGAGGTGATTATGGACGAATCAACCTTGCGGGTAGACCGGTGCGATGTGGTCGTGGTCGGGGCGGGGATTGTGGGCGCGGCGATCGCCGCGCGGCTGGCCCGGCAGGGGCTGCAGGTCGCCGTCCTGGAGGCCCAGCAGGTGGCGGGCGGAGCCACCGGCCGCAGCGCCGGGATGGTGCTCACCGGGATGCCCGGCCATTATCGGTGGGCTGTCCGTACATTCGGGAGAGAACAGGCCCGGGCCATCTGGTCCCTCTCCGTGGAGGGGCGGGAGCATCTGGCGGAAACCGCTGCCCGCCTGGGGGTCCCGCTGGAGCGCTCCGGAAGTTGGGCCCTGGCGGTCACGCAGGAAGAGGCGGAGGCACTGCAGGAGTCGGCGGAACTTCTGCGGGAGGACAACTTTGCCGTCGGGTTCCGCACGGCGGACCCCCTGCAGCGGGGGTTTCTATCTGCACTTCATTATCCCGACGACGGAGTGGTGGACGCCGCCGATATGGCCCGCGCTCTTCTCTCTTCCGCACCGATCGCCGTCCATACCGGCACCGAAGTCCAGGCGCTGGAGATGGAAGGGGAGGACGTGCGGGTCTGGGCCCACCGGCGGACCGTCCGTTGCAGCGCCGTCGTGCTGGCGGTGGACGGTTACGCGCCGATCCTGGAGCCGTCTCTTTCCCGCTGGGTCTCTCTGGGGCAGGCGCTGGTGGTCACGGCCGAAGGAACAGGGAGTTCGCTCCCGTCCCCCTGCTACGCCGACTACGGCTATGAGTACGTCCGTCCCCTTCCGGACGGCCGTCTTCTGCTGGGCGCGTGGCGGTATCCCCGCCAATCCCCCCCTTCCGACGCGCCGGACCCCGACGAAGCGCTCCGGGAAGGGCTTTCCCGCTTCGCCCGCCGGTATTTCCCGGAGGTGGAGGGGCACATCGTTCAGCGCCGCACGGGCACCATTGGCTGTACGGCGGACGGTTTGCCTGTGGTCGGGGTGCTCCCTCATCTATTGGGGGTCTACTTCGCCCTGGGCCTGGGCGGTTGGGGGCTATGCTGGGCGTTTGTTGCGGCGGAGCGGGTGGTGGAGATGATGCTGGAGGGGGCCCCGGCGGGACTGCTGGCGGCGGAGCGGCTGACCGTCTAACCGGTCGGTTCGGGATAGATGCGACGGGGGGGCGGGCGAGGGCGAAAGCCCTCGCCCGCCCCCCCGTCGCGACTTATCGGCCCGGAATCTCCAGCAGGACCACTCTCCGCCCATCCACCGACAGCATCTGCAGGGCCGTCCCATAGGTCCGGGCCAGGCTCATCGGCCCGGAATCTCCAGCAGGACCACTCTCCGCCCATCCACCGACAGCATCTGCAGGGCCGTCCCATAGGTCCGG
>CAKZOY010000507.1 GCA_937138275.1 uncultured Chloroflexota bacterium | reverse complement strand
CTATCTGCTACCGGCTATCTGCTACCGGCTATCTGCTACCGGCTGCCGGCTGACTGGCTTAATTATATCCCAACCGTTGAGTTTGACAACTCCCCTTCTGCCCAGAACGCCTCCCGATACGCAGCGAAGCGCCCCTCCAGAATTGCCTCCCGAATCTCCCGCGCCATAGTCAGCATCAGGTGCAGGTTGTGCAACGTCAGCAACTGATGGCCCAGAATCTCATTGGCCAGCACCAGGTGGCGGAGGTACGCCCGGCTGAAATGGGTACAGGTGTAGCAGGTACAGCCGGGGAGCAGCGGCGACGGGTCGTCGGCGTAGCGGGCGTTGCGCAGGTTCAGCCGCCCGTGGCAGGTGAGCGCGCCGCCGTTGCGCGCCATCCGGGTCGGCAGGACGCAGTCAAACATATCCACCCCGCGCGCCACCCCCTCTACCAGGTCCTCCGGCGTCCCCACGCCCATCAGGTAGCGGGGACGGTCGGCGGGCAGGAGCGCGTCCATCCATTCCAGCACCGCGCAGGTCTGCTCTTTGGGCTCGCCGACGCTCAACCCTCCGATGGCATAGCCGTCAAACCCCAGGCCGGTGATGAAGCGGGCCGACCGCTCCCGCAGGTCCGGGAAAACCCCGCCCTGAACGATGCCGAAAAGGGCCTGGTCGGCGCGATGGTGGGCCGCCTTGCACCGCTGGGCCCAGGCATGCGTCCGCTCCAGCGCCTGGAGGTTATACTCGTAGTCCGTCGGCGGGGCGCACTCGTCCAGGCAAGTGATGATATCCGCACCCAGGTTCTCCTGGATGGCGATCACCCGCTCCGGCGTGAAGCGGTGCTCCGAACCGTCAATGTGGGAGCGAAAAGTCACTCCGTCGGCATCCACCTGCCGCCGCGGGGCCAAACTGAAAACCTGATAGCCGCCGGAGTCGGTGAGGATGGGGCCGTCCCAGGCCATAAATTGGTGCAGGCCGCCCAGACGGGCGATCCGTTCATCGCCGGGGCGCAGGTAGAGATGGTACGTGTTGGAAAGGATCATCGTCGCGCCCAGGTCTTTCAGGTCGCGCGGGGAGACGGCTTTGACCGTCCCCTGCGTCCCCACGGGCATGAAGACCGGGGTCGGGACGACGCCGTGGGGGGTATGGAGCAGGCCGGCGCGGGCGCGGCCGTCGGTGGCGATGAGGTCAAAGCGGATGGCGCTCATCGTTCCCGCATCACCAGCACGCCGAATCGCCCGGTCCGTCCCCCCTCGGCCCGGTAGGAAAACCACTCGTCCGTCCGGCAGGCGGTGCAGATGCCGGACATCTCTATCCGGCGGACTCCCAGAGTCTCCAGTTGCGCCTGCACGACGCCGGGCAGGTCCAGATAGAGCCCATCCTCCCGCCGATGGACCAGTTCCGGCGCGTCTGCGCTCTCACCAACTACGGCGGCGACCACTTCCGGCCCCACCCGGTAGCAGCAGGGGCCGATGGCGGGACCGATGCCCACCCAGAGGTTCTCCGGCCGACTGCCTGCGTAGCGACCGAAGGCCTCCACCGCCGCGCCGACGACGCCGTTGGCAATCCCGCGCCACCCGGCATGGGCCAGCCCGACGGCCCGATGGATGGGGTCCCAGAGGATGATCGGGACACAGTCGGCGAAGCGGAAGAGCAGGACGACCCTCGGCGCAGTGGTCAGCAGGCCGTCGGTGGCGTTCTGGACGGTGCCGCCGTGCTCTGGCCCGACAGGCCGGACGTGGGCGCTGTGCACCTGATACGGGCTGACGACCTGCTGCCGGTCTATGCCGAAGAGGGCGAAGACCCGACGGTGATTTTCCTGAACGGCGTCCAGGTCGTCCCCGACGGTATGGCCCAGGTTGAGGGTAGCGAAGGGCCCCCGGCTCACCCCGCCCAGCCGGGTGAGGATGGCGTGGGTGAGGCCGGTGCCTTCCAGTCCCCTAAAACGGTATAAGACGATTCCGTTCGCTGTTTCCCGATACAC
>CAKZOY010000506.1 GCA_937138275.1 uncultured Chloroflexota bacterium | reverse complement strand
ATTGCAGATTGCAGATTGCAAATTGCAGATTGCAGATTGCAGATTGCAAATTCTATGGTTGTAGTTGTGCCCAGATGGTGGCGTCGCCGCCCAGGGGGAGGAGTTCCCGGAGGGCGGTGCGCAGGAAGCCGGGCTGGGCGGCGAGTCTCTGCAGTTCGTCCAAGGTGTACGGGAAAGGTTCTACCGGCAGGGCAGTGCCGGCAAAGGCATCGGCATACTCTGGGATGCGGTCAAACCAGCGCGGCAGGGGATGGCTTTCCAGGGCCAGCAGGATGTCGGCATCGCTGCTGGGGAGGGCATCGCCCCGGGCCAGGGAGCCGAAAAGGCCCACCGCCCGCACGCGCGGGTCGCGGGCCATCAACTCGCGCGCCCGCTCCGCCAGTTCGCGGATCGCCGCGTCCCTATCCAGCCATATGACCTGTACAGAACCGCAGGATTTTCTCTGCACAGGCGATGGCCTGCTGGCTGTCGGCGGCGGTGTAGTAGTCGGCAGGCTTGCCATAATCAAATCCGTTCGGGTACCGGGTCGGGATGTAGAAACGGTCCAGAATCCGCGCACAATCTACCAGGTCCGGTTCAACAACTACGCGAGAGGAGAGTTCTTCCAGCAAGCGCTTGATGGAATGCCCGCGGGCCTCTCCGCCCAGATGTTGATAGAGGGCCTTCAGGCCTTTTTCGGCAGCCTGTTGCGCGCTGAAACACGCCCACTCGTGGAAACCGTCGTCCATATCCCGGCGGGCATGCTCCAGGTCTCGCCAGGCCTGGTCCAGCCAATCTTGCGCCCGGTTCACCATTTTCTTCTCACTAACGTGGACACCCGATCCGTGCCTTCAGGTCCTCTCCCTGCTCCGCCCACTCGGGCGGCGGGGAGAGGTTCAGGAAGCGGTCCAGGGCGTCGCAGGCCTCCGGGACCTGGTTCAGGGTCGCGTGGGTTTGCGCCAGGGCGAACCAGGCCTCCACGGAATCGGGGACCCACTCCACGGCCTGCTGGAGATACTCCAGGGCCTTCTGGGCGTCGCCCTGAACCAGGTAGAGATTGCCCATTCCGATAAGCGCCTCCGGCATGCCGGGGCAGGCTTTGAGTGCGGCCTCAAACTCGGCGCGGGATTTGTCCAGCAAACCGGTATCGGGCAGTCCAAGGGGAGTGGAGGGGAGAGAGCGGGCCAGGTAGACCGCACCCAACTGGTAATGGGAGGACGCGTCATCCGGTTCCCGCTTCAGCGCCGCCTGGAAGTCGGCGGTGGCTCCCTCCAGGTCTCCCAGGCGGTAGGCCGCCACACCGCGGTTGTGGTAGGCGGCAGCGTTATCGGGGTTTTCCTTCAGGGCTGCGTCAAACGCCGCCCGGGCCTCCTCCCATCGTTCCTGTCCGGCGTAGACCTGCCCGATCCAGAAGTGGGCGGGAGCGTGCCGGGGGTTAAGGGAGACGGTTTTCTGGAAGAACGAGAGCGCCTCCTCGGCGCGGCCCAGTTCCATATACGCCCGGCCCAGCCAGAACTGGGCGTCAGCATTGGAGGGGAGGGAGCGGGCGGTGGATTCCAGGACGCCCAGCGTGCGATCCACGGCGGCAGTGTCGCCTTTGCGACGGTACGTCTGGAAGAGCCAGAAGAGGCCCTCGGAGCCTCCTTTGCCCGCGGCGACGGCTGTCTCCAAGTCGGTCAGCGCCTGTTCGGCCTCAGTGGTGTTACCCTGGGCGCTGTAGGCGACGTAGAGCCAGTAGTGGGCTTCCAGCCTGTCCGGTTCGGCCTGGAGGACGGCCTGCAAATCGGCGATGGCCTGGGCGTAGCGGTCTACCCCGGCGCACTTGCTGGCCTCTATATGCTGCCGGGCGCTCCGCAGAGGGTCAGCGGCACCGCGCGGGGCGCTGCAGGCGGCGAGGAGAAGCGCTATCAGAATCACGGCAAGACGGCGGAGCATCGGTTCCCCCGGGATGTGAGGTTATTTAAAAGTATACTCATTTCTCTCCAATTGTCCAGCGCGAGGGGCAGCCCATTCGGAAAGAAACGCCCGATTGCCTCTTCTCCTTTTTGTGCTATAATTTCCCCCCGATGGAGGAACGGCTTCAGAAAATCCTGGCCCGCGCCGGTTTCGGTGCCCGACGGACCTGTGAGGAACTGATCCGCCAGGGGCGGGTCACCGTCAACGGAGAAGTCGCCCGTCTGGGGCAGAAGGCCGACCCCCAGCGGGACCGGATCGCGGTGGACGGCCGGGCCATCCGGTTGCCGCGCGAGCACACCTATATCGCCCTGCACAAGCCCCCCGGCGTTCTCTCCGATGAGGGGGATGGCTCCGGCCGTCGCCCCACCGTACTGGACCTGGTGCCCCACAAGGGACATCTTTTTCCGGTGGGACGGCTGGACCTGCGCAGCGAGGGGCTGGTGCTGCTGACGGACGACGGCGAACTGGCGCTGCGCTTCACTCATCCCCGGTTCGGGCACGAGAAGGAGTACCGCGTCCTGGTGGAGGGTGTCCCGACCGAAGAGACGCTGGAGCAGTGGCGACGGGGCGTGCTGCTGGATGGCGAACTCACCGTCCCGGCTGAGGTCTCCGTTCTGGGGCATGAGGAAGTACCGGGAGCCAAAAAGCCCACGGTGCGGACCTGGCTCCGGGTGGTGTTGCGGGAGGGGCGGAAGCGGCAGATCCGGCGCGTGGCGGCGCTTCTGGGGCATCCGGTGGTGCGCCTGATCCGGGTGCGCATCGGCCCCATTCACCTGGGTGACCTGCAGCCCGGCCGGTGGCGTTATCTGACGGCGGCGGAGGTGCAGGGGAGCGGGGGAGCGGAGGAGCGGGGGAGCAGGGGAGCGGAGGAGCGGAGGAGCGGGGGAGCAGGGGAGCGGAGGAGCGGAGGAGTGGGAGAGCGGGGGAGCGGGAGAGCGGGGGAGCGGAGGAGCGGAGGAGCAGGGAAGTGAGAGATGGATGATCCGGAGGGCCTGACCCGAAGATATCTGGACGCGGCGGCCCAGGCGTGGGCGGCGCTGCGCGCCTGTGACGCGGGATTCCCCTCCTCTCCGGCGCGGCAGGAAAGGTGCTGCAGGACCAACTGCAGGCGATCCTCTCGCAACCCTGGTGGGCGCTTGTTCTGCTCGTAGCCCTGCTAGCGGGGGTACTTGCTTTGCTGGAACTGGTTCAGGAGCGGTTGAAGAAGGGGAGTAAGGAGTAACGGAACACGGAACGTGCAGCACGCAACACCAGCACGCAACACGCAGCACGCAGATGGAGCACGCTTGTGAAACCTTCTACCATCACCATAGACGGTCCGGTTGCTTCGGGAAAGAGCACGATCGGGGAGATGCTGGCCCGCCATCTGGGGTATCTCTACTTTGACACCGGCGCGATGTACCGGGCGGTGACCTGGGCCGCACTGGCGCGCGGCGTCCCCGTGGAGGATGAGGCGGCGGTCACGGCGCTGGCGCGACAACTCCATATTGACATCACCCCTCCCACTGCCGACGACGGTCGCCAGTACACCGTTCTGGCGGATGGGGAGGACGTCACCTGGGCGATCCGTACTCCGGAGGTGGATGCCCACGTATCGGTGGTCTCCGCCTATTCGGGGGTGCGATGGGCGATGGTGGCACAGCAGCGCCGCATCGCGCAGGGCCGGCGGGTCGTGATGGTCGGGCGGGACATCGGGTCGGTGGTCTTGCCCGATGCGGACCTGAAACTCTATCTGGATGCGACGCCGGAGGAGCGGGCGCGGCGGCGCTGGCTGGAGCGGCGCGCCCGGGGGGAGAATGTGGCGTACGAAGAGGTGCTGGCGATGATGTGGCGGCGGGACGAGATAGATAGCCACCGTACCGTCTCTCCCCTGCGAATCCCCGACGGCGCACTGGTCATAGACACCACCGGTCTATCCGTGGAGGAAGTCCTGGCCCGCATCCTCCAGCACCTGGAAGAAACCGACCCGTAATCTGCAATCTGCAATTTGCAATCTGCAATCTGCAATTTAGAATC
>CAKZOY010000505.1 GCA_937138275.1 uncultured Chloroflexota bacterium | reverse complement strand
TCACCAGGGGACCTCTTTCGGCCGGAAGCCGAATTGGATAATACCATTTATACTTTTAACGCAGAGTTTGTCATTATAATTTAGAATCTGCCATTGTCAATGTAGTCAATTCAGGCGAGAGAGCACAAATGAACAGCGAAGCGTTTCCCAAAACTCTTCTTGAAATCCAGAATTTTGGTCCGATCCGGGCAGGGAAGATTGAACTGGCCCCTCTCACCGTTTTCATCGGCCCCAACGGGAGTGGAAAGACCTACGCGGCTACATTGTTCTATACCCTTGCGCGGACGGTGGTGGACACCGTTTTTTTAGGGATGGTGGTTCAGACGTTGGATGTTCCGCCTCGTTTGAAAGGGATCAATGAGCCTATCATCATTCCGGATATGCTATCGCGAAAAAAGCAGCAGCAATTCAGGGCTTTGCTCAACAAATGGCGAGAGAGAGTTCGGCGACAAATAGAAACCAGCCTCCCCTCCTATTTCGGCCGTGAATCGGTGGAGTCCCTCGTTCGCCTGGGAGGCTCGTCGTTCCGAATCGCACTTTTGTGGGAGCGTGAGGAGGCTCCCTTCATTCTGGCGGGAAACTGGAGCCGTCATCGAGAATGGCAATGGGAGTTGATGGGGTTTGAAGAGACTCGCTGGATTTTCCACCACCCACCGCGGTCTTTAGCAGACTTTTTCACAGCCCTGAGTAATGTTTTTGGTTTCTCTCAAATCTACTACCTTCCGGCCGCGCGAGCGGGTCTCATTCAGGGATGGCGTGCACTGGCCGGGATGGCCATCCGCCTTGTCCGAAGAGAGTTCGGCTTGCGTCCCATAGAAGTCAGCACATACTCTGGAGTTACCGGAGACTTCCTGCTGATGCTTGTGGAGGACTCTCCTCTCACACCTCTCCGTTTCCGGAAAGAACGGGTGGAGGAGGATTGGGAGAAAGCAATCGCCCTGCTTGAAAAAGATATTCTGCAAGGATATGTAGACTGGTCATCCCCCGAAGACTCTCAACTGCTGTTCTTCCAGAAACGAGGAGATGGAGAATTAAGTATACCTCTCACCGCGATTTCTTCGGGATCGGCGGAACTGGCCCCTCTGGACCTGTTGCTCCGCAGACGCCTTCTTGGCCCGGGGGATTGGCTCATCGTAGAAGAGCCGGAAGCCCATCTCCATCCGGAGAATCAGCGGCGTATCGCCACCCTGATGGTTCGGCTGGTGCGAGCGGGGGTACGGGTGCTCTGCACGACGCACAGCGACCTGATCCTTCACCAGATCAGCAACCATCTGCTCCTGGGTGAGGTGCTGCAAAAAGGCCAGTATCCCAGGGGAGTGGATCTTGACCCGGAGTCGGACCGCCTGGGCTATGATGAGGTGGGCGTCTACTTGTTCCGGATGGAGGACGGTGGCTCTGTAATTGAAAAAATTCAACCCCAACCCGGCTTCGGCATCCCGGAAGACGAATTTCTCCGTGTGGCCGAATCCATCGGCACTCAGACCTACCGGCTCGTAGATGCTACAGAAACCCCGTAGTTCCGGACGAAGTCTCCCCCGATGAGTATCGCCGACTCCCTTCGCGACCTCCATCGCGGCTGCAATTCCTGTCAGTCCTGCCAGTGTGTCAGGGGGAACTGCAATTTGCGGCTGGAAGACCCCGATAAGGTAGTCTGCATAGACGTGGACCGATGTACGGCCTTTTCCTCTAATCCAGAGAAGAAACCTGACTACATTATCCTGGACGCCCGGGATCTCGCCTCTCCCCGATGGGTTGTCGTAGAGATGAAGGTGCAGATCAGGGGACACCCAGACGAGATAGTAAAGCAATTGCAGGAAGGCGCTCGGGTAATTGCCGAGGACCGGCAATTCGCCGTAGAAGTGAGCAGGCTGGTTCCCCTCGTTCTCCACGAAAAGGGTGCCCATAGCCAGGATGTGAAGAGTTTGCAAAAGGCAAGGGTGAATTTTAAGGGAAAGAGCTGGCCCATTCTTGTGCTCAGGTGTGGGCTCTCTATCGGGGAAGTCGGATAGCCTGGTATTGCCTTCAGGCACAACCTCCCGGAGTCGTCCTCACATCCAACGCAATTGGTATAACTTGCCATAGAACTGAAATGCACCCCCCACGCACCCGCACCACTTGACAACTCTGCCATTCTGTGGTATACACTAACCAACAATTGCATACTACCGAAAGACGACGATCAGGAAGAGTAGGCATCGTAGCGGGGTCACAGAGAGTCGGGCCGGAGGCTGAGAGCCCGAT
>CAKZOY010000504.1 GCA_937138275.1 uncultured Chloroflexota bacterium | reverse complement strand
TGGGCCGGCCTCGGCGTTGGCCTGGGCCGATGGTTTGCCTCTATGCCTGATACCTGCGATGGGTGGGACGCCTCGTTGTTTGGAGCAGAAGATGCTTCTCCATTCAGATTGGCTTTCCTGGTCCCCCGGTGGTCAACTGGCGTTTATTGCTGGAGAGGGACGAGAAACCTGGGTCAACAAAGGGCTGGCGCTGATGGACCCGGCCTCACTGGCCATACATTGGTTGGTAGACCATACCGAACAGGCTCCAATCCAACCGGCTTTTTCTCCCGATGGCGAGCGTCTGGCTTACAGTGCTGGTCCCCCGACGCCGGCCGAGGCGGCTTATGCCCGGCGAGATGCCGCCCTAGCCCAACGGCGCATCTGGGTTATGGAGGTCTCTTCTGGGCGAAGGCATCGGTTGACCAATGAAGATCGTTTTCGGGATGAACGTCCGTTGTGGTCTTCCGACGGCGGCTATATTCTATTTACCCGTCTTGGTGAAGATGGTGCCAGCCTTTGGTTGATAGGGGCCGATGGGAGCAATCTGCGTCAGGTAGTATCCGAACTTACCCCAAAGCCGGACCCGACAGGTGAATATGGCTACGTAAACTGGCAAGTCCTGTGGGATTGGTGGCAACCACAAGAGATACAGAGGATTGCGCCATAGTATTATGGCCGTCCTCTCAATGCGGGGCAGATGGGTGATGCAAGCAAACAGAGGCGAGGCCGGACAAGGCGGAGGAGCCGCATAACAAAGCGTCCAGCCGACGCCGCCCTCAGCGGCGGCAAAAGCTCGTACACTTGTACGGAATTTCTGTCTGGCGGAGGCTCATTGGTCGGCGGAGGACGGGCGGCGCGGCTGACGCGCCCGTTGGGCGGCTCCGACCGTGGATTCTGTCAAAAACAAGGCAGATACGAGTAAGGAGGTTTTCAAGTGACAACTCAGAGCTTAATCAAACCGTCAGTACCATCTTCAAGGTTTCTCAGCATTGTAGCCACACTTCTGAGCATTCCGTTTTTGTCTTTCTATTGGATGGCATTGAGTCATTTCATCCCAGACGCGATGATGGCCCAAAGACCTGACTGGATGACACCCTTGTCAGTCGTGCTGTACTTGCCTTTCGCCTTTTTCACCTACCTCCTTTTCGGGAACCCGTATGTGCGCTCCGATGGGCGCTGGAAAGTGGCGCCGTTGCCCGCGCCGGAGTGGCCCACCATTGGGGGCTCCTGAGGGGAGAAAATCGGGGTTTGCGGGCGGCGGCTTCGCCGCCGCCCGCAAACCCCACCACAGACTTCCGGAGAATACAGATGGCAAGAAAATCCCTTCCAATGTGGTGTGCAGTGCTTGCTATTCTGGTACAGACTGGCTGCGCCCCATCTCCCCTTTCAGAACTCGGCGTCGCTGAGCCGGAGGAAATCGGCCTGACCTGGCAGGAGTGCCCGGACCGTGCTCATGAGTGGGAGGAAGCGGAAAACTGCTTCGGCCATCCTATGCCCCTCTGGGAAGAAGGAGAACACGGAAATTTCGCCCGGCGCCTCGCCGATGGGGAAAGCCTGGAATTGACCATCGGCCGGGATGTCTATAGGGCCGTCCCAAGAGGGCACCTGCTCACCCAACAGAGGTATACGCTGTACAGGAACGGCCGGGCCGTTAAATCCCTGTACGGAACCCTCACTGCCTACTCCCCGAACGTCTCCCTGCAAAATGTGGGCGGTAAAGCGGTCTGGGAGTTTTCCGACGGGAAAACGGTCACCATCATCTATGACGGTAAGGACGTCCGTGACCTGTACCAATTGGAGAAGGCATACCGGCCCTACGGTCTGGGCGACCGGTTAATCTTCATCGGGCAGAAGGATGGCAAGTATTTTGTGATATACGACGGCCGGAAGGTCGGGCCCGATTTTGACCTGGTGCACATCGCCTACTGCTGTGAACCGGTCCTGTGGTCTGTTCAATGTGGGCACGGCAAATATCTGTTCTGGGGCAACAGAGAGGGCCAGCAGTATGTCGTAGAGATTTCCCTTCGGGAGGAATGACGGCAGTTACCCTGATTCCGGTTTACGCCGGATGATTCCTTCTACGGCAGGACCCGAATGACCACCGGGGCGCTCTGAAGGGAGCGCCCCGTCGCATCCCGCCCCACAGCCTGAAAGGTATGTTCCCCTGGGCGCAGGGTCCAGATGGTCGCATACGGGGGGACCGTGAAGGTCGCCAGGGCCTCGCCGTCCACATACAGGGTCACTTCGGCCACCGCCACGCCGTCGGCCGGGCGGACCGCCACGGGGATGGACTGATAGGTCTGCGGGACGACGGGGGAAAGGCGATAGACCGTCCCGTTATCCGGGTGGGTGAAGACCAGAGGCGGACCGGGTTCTTCTGCCGGGCTGCGGTAGGCCAACGACGCGGTATCCGAGGCCGCGCCCTGTGCCACCATCCAGGCATCCGGCGGCAGCGGCCAGTTGTTATACCGGGCCCACTCCCACAATTCGGCCGGAGGGACGATGTAGACCCGCTCCACCACCCGCTCCGGCAGGGTATCCGGTCCGGCCAATTCTCCGGTGGCCGCGTCCAACCGGAAGGGGCGGTACCAGTCGTCGGGCTCGGTGGGAGCAGTACTGGCCAGGAAAATCTCGGTGCGGGTGCGCGGGCAGTAAGGGGTGGGCAGCAGGCCCGAGGGCACGCAGACCCGCACCCGTTCCAGGCCCGGCGGCTCCTCAAAGGGGACGACCATCTGGCCGCGCAGCGCCCGCTCCATAAAGTCGTGCCATATCGGACCCGCCCCTTCCACGCCGGAGACCCCCTGCATCGGGCGACCGTCGGCGTTGCCCACCCATACGCCGGTCACCAGTTGCGGCGTATAGCCGACCGTCCAGTTATCCCGCCAGTCCGACGACGTGCCCGTTTTGACCGCCGCCGGGCGGGAGAGGTTGAGGACGCTGGAGGCGCCGAAGGCCGGGGCGCGGGCCAGCGGGTCGGAAAGGATGTCGGTGATCAGATAGGCAACCCGCGGGTCCAGTACCTGGGCGCCCGGTTGTGGGTCGGCCCGATAGCGCAGTTGACCGTGCCGGTCCCGCACTTCCAGCACGGCGAAGGGCTCCACCCGTCGGCCGCCGTTGGCGAAGGCAGCGTAGGCGGCGGTCAGTTCCAGCAATCGCACCTCGCCGCCGCCCAGGGTCAGCGCCAGCCCGAACCGCTCCCCCGTCCCGAAGGACTTCAGCCCCAGGTCATTACCGAGCGCCACCAGACGGTCCACGCCCACCATCTGGAGCACCCGCACCGCGGGGACGTTATAAGAACAGGCCAGCGCGTCCCGCGCGGAGACGGGTCCGTGAAAGCGATGATCGTAGTTCAGCGGAACGTATGGGATGCCCTCGCGGGTGGGAAAAGCAGCGCGGACGTCCATAATCACGGACGCCGGGGTGAGCAGGGGGCGACCGTCGGGACCGGGAGTGAAAGACGCCGCGTAGGTGAGGGGTTTGATGGCGGAACCGGGCTGGCGCAGGGCCAACGTCGCGTTCACCGCCCCGTCTATGGCGGGGTTGAAGTAGTCGGGACTGCCGACCATCGCCAGGATTTCCCCCGTCTGCGGGTTCAGGGCCACCAGCGCGGCG
>CAKZOY010000503.1 GCA_937138275.1 uncultured Chloroflexota bacterium | reverse complement strand
CAGGTCACGCCGGGGCACCAGGTCCACCTTCACTCCCAAAACCTCGGTCAAGTACAACTCCGCCCCCACCAGTTCCAGCAAACTGATCGGCCGCAAAATGTCCACCAGAAGGTCCAGATCACTTTCCGGGCCCTCCTCGCCCCGCACGTACGAACCGAAGAGGCCCACAACACTCACTCCGTACCGTTGGGCCAGTATATCTTGATGTTCTCGGATAATGGTCTGGATTTCCTGCAGGGGTTTCACTATGTTACACTCCCTCGCATTGAGCGAACCGCGGGTTTGTTAAGGACATCATCTCAGCGACCAGACACTTTCTGTTTTGGACGCAGATTCACGCGGACGAACGCGGATTTTTTATAGCCCAAAACGCCATTGACTTTCTATGGGCGTAACTGTTCAGCCGCTCATCATTCACCGCCGAGGCGCAGAGGACACAGAGGATTCGCGGAGAGATATAGAACCCCTCGCGTCTCTCTGCGTCTCTCTGTGCTCTCTGTGTCTCTGCGGTGATCCGCGTTCATCCGCGTCCTGCTGGAAAATTGTCCGGTAGATAAGGACGTCATCTAAACTGCCAGGTGACGTCCTAAATGCCCCAACAATTCCTCGGCCAGCGCGATGGCTTGTTCAGCCTCCGTTGTCCCCAACGTTGCAGAATGCTCGTACCGGGCAAGATTACGGTAGCGCAACACCCGATGAAGTCTTCTGCCCAAATCGGCGGGGAGTTCTCCGGAGCGAATATACAGTTCTCCCAGTTGGCCCACCACTCCTCCGTGAGTCTGAGCCAGATGGTCTGCTCGCAGCAGGATCAGCCCCTTGGCAGCCAGTTCGGCTGCGTTGTAGGCCGCATCCACTGCCAGGCGGTATCGCCCTCTCGCCTGAAGTTCGCGCGCGCCTTCCAGATACTCCTGCCCCAATTCGTAGAGTCCCTCTACCTCAAAGCGCTTTAAATCTTCGCTTTCCATCGCATACAATTCCTCCCCCTCTTGCAGGGCCCGATAGACAAAGTAGGACGGAGGATGAATGGCGTCGCGGAACGGATAGACCAGTGGTTCCACACTTTCTGCCATTTCCAGCGCTACGCGAAAACCCGCCTCGTCGCAGGCTTCTTCTACAACGCCGGAGCCGTCAGTACGGAAGACAATGATGTCCACATCACTATCCGGGCGAACACTTTTCTGAGCGATGCTCCCGTGAAGGATCACTTTGGCAAGATAGGGACGCGCGGGACTTGCCAGCAGGTACGCCAGAAAAGCCTCTGCAGCCTGACGCTTTCGTTGGAACACCGCGTCGTTCCCCATATCATCCTACCGTTCAGGTGATGGTTAAGCGACCGTCACCAGATGCTCACCGTTCCCGCACGATGGTCACGGCGCCGATGAGAGCCATCACCAGCAGCACCGAAGCGACCTCAAAGGGCAGAGCGAACCCCTCGGGGTTCACCAGCGCCAGCCCTAAGAGATGGATGGTATTTTCCGGGACCGCCTGGGCTGTGGCGACTGTCACATTCCGGAGGATAAGGTAGACAAACACACCCAGCAGCACCGCGGCCAGCAGCGCCGCCAGCCACCACTGTTCGTTGGCGCGGGGCATCGGCTGGCGCATCATCCCGCGGGTCAGCATCACAGCGAAGATAATCAGGATGCCGATGGCGCCCATGTAGATAAACAGCTGTGCCGCGGTGAAGAACGGGGCCTCCAGCAGCACGTAGATGCCCGCCATCCCGAAGAAGACCAGCATCAGCCAGAGGGCCGCGTGGAAGAGATTGCGGACAATGACCACCGCCACTGCGGCAGCCAGGACGATCAGGCCGAAGAGGATGAAGAGAACCTGTACCAGTGTCATGCGCCCACCTCCAGTTCGGCGGTCTGGGCGGCCTCCCAGGCCATCATGCGCCGCTGGGTCCGGCGCTGGCCCAGGGCCGAGAACCCCCAAACAATCAGGACCAGAAGGACGTTCGTCGCCAGCAGGATGCCCGCCCGCGTCCAGGCCGGCGCGCCGCCGGGGAATGCCTCCGTGATCCCTTTATTCACCAGTACCGTCACACAGAGGTTAATGATCGCCAGCGGGGTCAGGAACTTCCAGTTGAAGTTCAGCATCTGGTCAATCCGCAGCCGGGGCAGGGTGATCTGGATGAACATCCACATCAGGATGACCAGCCCCATCTTCATCAGGAACCAGACGGTCCCCAGAATGGGCGCCACGTCTACCCACGGGCCGCGCCAGCCACCCAGGAAGAGGGTGGTGAAGATCGCGGCGACCGCCACCGAGTTCATAAACTCGGCCAAGTAGAACATCCCGAACTTCATCCCGCTGTACTCAACGAAGTAGCCGCAGACCAGTTCGGACTCCGCCTCCAGCAACTCAAAGGGGCGGGCGTTGATCTCGGCCAGGGTCGCCATGTAGAAGATAAAGGCCGTCAGCGGCATGGCTACAAGGAAGATGACGTTCTGGGCCGCGATAATGCCCTGCATCTTCATCGTCCCGGCCACGGCCACGACGGTCAGGATCGCCAGCAACTGGGGGATTTCGTAGCCCACCAGTTGGGCCACGGCGCGAAACGCGCCCACCGTGGCATACTTGTTGTTGGACGACCAGCCAGCCATCAGGAAGATGAAGAGCGCCGCCGAGGAGAAGGCCAGGATGTAGAAGATGCCGATGTTCAGGTCGGTGCCGATGAGCGCGCCGCCCGGCCCGAAGGGGATAACGGCCCAGAGCATCACCGACGCGAAGACGACCAGCACAGGGGCCAGATTATAGGGGACGGGGTCAATCCCCTGGGGGCGGATATCCTCCTTGACGATCATTTTGATGGCATCGGCGAAGGTCTGGAGGATGCCCCAGGGCCCGGCCCAGGTGCCGGAACTGTTCGGCCCCAGCCGCCCCTGCATCCGGGCGGAGATTTTCCGGTAGGCCCAGATGAGAAAGATGACGACGATCAGGGGGAAGAATCCGACGACGATGGCGCCGATGGCCCGAACAATCAGCAACGGCCACGGGTCGGGCAATCCGGCGTTGACCAGCAGCCCTTGAATCCAGTCCCCAATGTTCACGATGGCGTTGGCGAGAAAGGCCAGCAGGCGATTCAGAAATTCCATCGGGTGGACCTCCTGGGAATCCGTTGGAAATAAATGCGACGGCTGGGCCGTCGCATAAAAGTCTATCCTACACCCATTCCAGCGCGCCCTTGCGCCATGCGTAGACCAGGGCACCCAGCAAGAGAAGGAGGAACAGGACCCCCTCTATCACGGCGTACAACGGGAGCCAGTTATAGACCAGAGCCCACGGGAATAGGAAGACCGCCTCCACGTCAAAGATCATAAAGACGAGGGCGAAGATGTAGTACTGGGCCTTATACTGCACCCATGCTTCACCGTGGGGGTAAATACCGCATTCATAGGGTTCACCCTTGCGGGGATGAGGTCGCTTGGGCCGGAGGACCCAGGCCAGAGCAGGAGGTAATGCGCCGAGGAGCGCGGCGACGAAAAAGAGCAGGCCAACGAAGATGAATTGTTCCAGCAAGGTCGCCTCCTTGTGGGAACAGATTGGGATAGCGGCTCAAAACACGCAAATTATAGCACGCTCTTCGTATAAGGCAACTCACCGTGCGGGGGCCTGTGTAGCAATTCGCCTGGTGTGAGAAAAGGGGGGTATGGAGGCGGCTTCGGGCTTGCGCAACAATTCGCCCCGCATGGGAAAGGGGTGGGGTGTGGGGTTTGTGGGGGCGGCTTCGCCGCCCACTTGACAATTTCCCCCTCCTGTGTTATTATATGACTCGTCATATATAAGATTGGTCATCTACAGGCAGATACATACTCCCGGCATGCAGAATCGTCGGTCCCGATTTTTCCGAAGGAGGCGCGATGTCCCTGGAACATGCCATCCTGGGTTTCCTGAACTACGCTCCGATGAGCGGCTACGACCTGAAGAAGGCTTTTGATACCTCGGTGCGCCATTTCTGGCCCGCCGACCAGAGCCAGATTTACCGCACGCTGAAGGAACTCACCGAACGAGGCTGGGTGACGGTGGAGGTGGTCCCCCAGGAGGACCGTCCCAATCGCAAAGTCTACCACCTCACCGACGCGGGGCGAGAGGAACTGCGCCGCTGGCTCGCCACTCCCCTGCCACCGGAGGAACTCCGCGTCCCCTGGCTGATCCAGGTTTTCTTTGTCGGGCAACTTACCGATGCCGAAATCATCGCCCTGCTGGAAGAGCATGCCGCCGAACTGCGGGCGCGCCTGCGGCAGTACGACCGGGTTCCCCAGCAGGCAGCGGCCTATGCCGAGGCGATCCAATCCCCGCGCGAGGTCTTCTTCTGGGCGCTGACGCTGGACTACGGGGTCCGGATGACCCGCGCGGCGCTGGAGTGGTTGGAGGAGAAAATCCGGATTTTGCGAGAAATGAATTCCAGTTCCGAAGGAGAGTAAAATGAAAATTCTGGCAATTAACGGCAGTCCGCGCGGGCCGCGCGGGAACACCGACCGCATCCTGCAGCCCTTCCTGGAGGGGGCACAGAGCGCCGGGGCGGAGGTGGAGACAGTCTATCTGAAAGACATGGACATCCGCCACTGCCTGGGGTGCTTCTCCTGCTGGACCAGGACCCCCGGCGTCTGCGTCCACAAGGACGATATGGCGGCGATGCTCCCCCGGCTTCGCCAGGCGGACGTCATCATCTATGCCACACCGCTGTACGTCTTCGCCGTCAGCGGGCTGATGAAGGACTTTATGGACCGAGAACTGCCCAATCTGGACCCCCACATCGTCCGGCGGGGCGACCATTATATCCACCCGCCGCGCCACCGGGACGGCCCGGCGAGGCAGAAGATCGTCCTCATCTCCAACTGCGGCTTCCCGGAGCGGCATCACTTCTCCGCCCTGGTGGAGACGTTCCGCCGCTTCACCGATAACCCGGATACCGAACTGGCGGCGACGGTCCTCTGTGCCGGGGGCGAACTGCTGGCCCAGCCCGCGCTTCGGGAGAGCCTCCAGCGGTATATAGACGCCGCCCGCCAGGCCGGAGAGGAGTTCGTCCGCCACGGCCACATCCTCCCGGAGACCCAAGCCCTGCTGGATACTCCCCTGGCCGATCCGGAGGTCTATTCCGACATGGCGAACCTCTGGTGGGATAGCCAGATCGTCCGGCCGAAAGAGGAGACGGTGTCCCCCTCGGAGGAGTCCCTGGAGACCCTATCCCCGCCGGTCGTCCTGCCGGCCGGGGAAGGGGGGCAGGGGCCTTGCACGTGCCGGGAGGCCATTCTGGGGATGGCGACCGTCTTCAACCCCTGGGCCGCCGGGAGCCTCTGCGCCGACATCCAGTTCATCGTCACCGGCGATGAGCCGGGGGCATACGTCCTGCGCATCCGCAATGGCCGCTGCACGGCCCACGAGGGGACGGTCCTCCACCCGGCGATGACCGTCCACACGCCATCGGATATCTGGCTGCGGATCGCGCGGAACGAACTTTCCGGGCAGACAGCCTATATGAAGGGGATGTACCGGATAGAGGGGGATCTCACCATGCTCCTGCGTCTATCCGACCTCTTCTCCGGCGACCGGGAACCGACCGCTCCGCCCCCGCCCCCCCCACCGCAAGAGGAGACGGTCCAGCGCGGGCCGCTGCGCCTTCCCGGAATGGCCTGGCTGACGGTCGCCTTCATCCCCTGGATCGCCCATTGGGCCACGATGGGCGTTCCCGGCCTCGGCCCGGGGGTGAGTCTGGGGGTGCCGTTCCTGCTGGGGGTGTTGATCTGGGGATACCGCTGCCTCTTCGCCCGGCCCACCTGGATGGAGACGGGGACTCCCCTCTACTTTGCCCTGGCTGGCCTGGCGACGCTCCTGGGGAGCGACTTCTTCGCCACGTTCGGAGACGTCCTCGGTTACCTGGTGCTGGCGGGCATCTGGCTGGGGACGCTGGCGACGGAGACGCCGTTCACCGCCGAATACTCTAAATGGTCCTACCCGTCCGCGCTGTGGCGGCATCCGGCGTTCGTCCGCACCAACGGCATAATCACCGCAGTGTGGGGCGGGGTCTACCTGCTCCAGGCGGTGCTGGCGCTGGCGGGGCACCACGCGCCGGGCCAGGCCCTGCTGTGGACGCTGGCGCGCAACCTGCTGCTGGTGCCGGCCTTTGCCTTTACCGCCTGGTTTCAGAAGTGGTATCCGACCTACAGGGCGGTTTCGTAGAAAAGATGTGGCGGGCGGCCTTCGGCCGCCCGCCACCATCGGCGTCCTATTTGATCTCCACTTTGGCGCCGACCGCTTCCAGTTCCGCCTTGGCGCTCTCCGCCGCTTCCTTCGGTACTGCCTCCAGCACCGTCGCCGGGGCCCCCTCCACCAGGTCCTTCGCTTCCTTGAGGCCCAGGTTGGTCAGTTTCCGCACCACCTTGATGACCTCAATCTTCTTCTCGCCGACCTCTTTCAGGACCACGGTGAATTCCGTCTTCTCCTCCACCGGCTCGGCGGGGGCCGCGGTCGCCGCTGCGGGCATCGCCGCCATAGCGACCGGCGCGGCGGCGGTCACGCCCAACTTCTCCTCCAGCATCTTCACCAGTTCCGCGGCTTCCAGAAGCGTCAGTTGACTGATCTCTTCCACCAGTCGTTGTAAATCGGCCATTCCTTACCTCCTTTTACGTTTTACGCTTTACGCAGCCTGGGGAGCGCTCTTCCCCTCCAGTTTATCCACATACGCCTGGAGCACATTCAACACCTGCCGGATACCGCTGGTGACCACACCGGCGACCTGCGAGGCAGGCGCGTTGATGGTGCCCAGGACCTTCGCCAGCAGGACCTCTTTGGGCGGCAGATTCGCCAGAGACATCACCTGATCGGCCGTGATCGGCGTGGCGCCTACCAGGCCGCCTTTCACAGCGAAGCGCTCCTTGCCTTTGGCAAAATCCTGGATGATCTTCGCCGCGGCGGGCACATCACCGTGACAGAAGGCCACAGCCACCGGCCCTTCCAGCCACTCGGCAGGCATCGGTAATCCCATCTGCTGGAGTGCTCGCTCCAGCAGAGTGTTCTTGACCACCTGGTACGTCGCCTGAGCGCCGCGCAGGGACCGACGCAGTTCCTCCACCTCCGCCACCCGCAGCCCCCGGTAATCGGTCAGGATGAGCCCCTGGCTACCCTGCAGGTTCCGCAGGTACTGCTCTATCCGTTCCACTTTCTGCTCTTTTGTTATAGCCACTCGGCATCACCTCCTCTCTGAAGTGGATGCAACAAAAAACTCCCCGCGCCAGCCGACGCGGGGAGCATGTCTTCTCACCCACAGGGAGTCCACATCTCTCCAGCCTCGGCAGGCGACCTTTAAGCGCCCGAAGGCGCACCTGCTGTCTTCGGCCTACGCTCTACGTTTTACTTTTTACGTTTTACT
>CAKZOY010000502.1 GCA_937138275.1 uncultured Chloroflexota bacterium | reverse complement strand
GCCTGGGCCTGGCGCAGGCGCTCCTGCAGGTAGACCCGGAACTGCGCTCCCTGTTGCGTCAGCGCGGTCTGCTGACCGTGGATGCGCGGGTTAAGGAGCGCAAGAAGCCCGGCCTCAAGCGAGCCCGCAAGGCGCCGCAGTACACCAAGCGGTAACTCGGTTCTGCAAAAGTACGCAAAAATACGACCGATCCCGCACAGGGGTCGGTCGTATTTTTGTTGCCTCTCGGTTGTCCGCCCCGCAAACCTCCTCTCTTCCACGAATCTTGCCCAACCACTTGACAAAAATTAAGTCTTATGTTAAAATATTCAACAGTTGAATAAAGATTTTTCAAGGAGGTTGCGATGTACCCGGTGCCCACTCACTGCCCGGTCTGTCACGACGAGTTGCGCGTCACCCGGATGGCCTGCCCGAACTGCGGCACGGCGCTGGAGGGGCATTTCGCCCTGGGGCGTCTGGCCTCCCTCACCCCGGAGCAGGCCGACTTTGTGGAACTCTTCCTCCGCTGCGAGGGGAAACTGAACCGCGTCCAGGAGGAACTGGGCATCTCCTACCCCACCGTCCGTAGTCGGCTGGAAGAGGTCATCCGGGCCCTGGGGTATGAGGTGAAGGAGGCGCGGGAGGCCGCCGAAGAGCGCCGCCGGGATGTGCTCCAGCGGCTGGCCCGGCGAGAAATCACCGCTGAAGAGGCCCTCCGGCTGCTCTAACGGAAAACTGCTTTACGCTTTGCTTTTTACGTTTTACTTTTCACGTTTTACTTTTCACGTTTTCCGTTCCAGGAGGTGGGACGATGCCGTGGATGGAGATAATTGCCCTCTATAAAGGGAACAGGGACCTGCTGCGAGAAACCGAGGAATCCCGTTTCATTCCGTTCTCCAGCGAACCGCGGGACACCTTCCGCTGCCGGGCGTTGCGCTGGCTGGGGCGTCGTCTGACCGAGTGGGGGCAGTATCTGCAGGAACGGTACGCTGCCCCGGCGACCGCGCCGTCCAGGCGCCAGCCTCTGGCGGGATAAGAGGCGTGTTCCCACCCCGTCCCGAATTTCGTGCGGGTATACCACGGGAACACCCCCTTGTCTACTTGTCTACTGATGCCTTGTCTACTCCTCTACCGGAGGAACGATGTGGACTAAAACGATAGAAACATCCCTTTCGCCCACGGTCGTCGTGGAGGAATGCGTGGGCGATCTGACCATCCAGGGGGCCGATGAGCCACACCTGACCATCTCCCTGAGCAACGGCGCCAGCGCGCTTGTCTCCCGTCAGGAGGGGGAGGCCCTCTTCCTGACCCTGCGCGCCGACGCGCGCCTGGTCTGCCCCCGCGATGCTTGCCTGACCCTCTCCGCCGTCCGGGGCGACCTGCGCATCGGGCGGGTCCGGGACCCGCTGACCGTGGGCGCGGTCTCTGGCGACGCCGCATTGCGCCAGGTCGGCCCCCTGGACCTGGGCGAAATCTACGGCGACCTTTTCGTCCACGGGGCCGCCGGAGCGATGCGCATCGGCGAGGTCTTCGGAGACGCGCGGCTGCGGGAGGTGGACGGCCCCCTCACCGTCGGCGCGGTGCGGGGCGACCTGTATGCGGCGGGCCTGCGGGGCGGCGCGACGGCCGGGACGGTGGGCGCCGATCTCACCCTGCGCCCACCGTATGTCTCCGGCGCGGTCTACCGCTTTCAGGTCGGCGGCAGGGCTCGCATTATGATTCCCGCCGACGCCAGCGTGCGCCTGGTCCTGCGCGCCGGAGGCCACATCCGCTCCACTGTCCCCGGCCTGGACCTGACCGGGGAGGAGGGCGCGATGGTGGCGGTGCTGGGGGACGGCGAGGCCCTGCTGGAAATCGCCGCCGCCGGACACATCCTGCTCCTTCCGGAGATGCCCGAAGAGGCCGAATGGGGCGCGTGGGCATCGGGGGTGGAGGGCATTGGGGCGGCGGTGGAGGCCAGCATCGCCCAGGCGATGGCAACGCTGGAAGTCCGTCTGGAGGAGGCCCTCCGCGCGGTGGATAAGGAGGAAATCCGCCGCCGGGTGGAGCAGGCCACCGAACGGGCCCGCGAAGCCGCGGAGCGCTACGCCCGGCAGGCGCGGGAGGCCGCAGATCGGGAGGCTGAGCGGGCGCGCCGGGAGGCCGAACGGGAGGCCGAGCGGGCCCGGCGGGAGGCGGAACGGGCCCGCATCCAGGCCGAACGGGCCCAGCGGCGCTGGCAACGGGCCAGCGGGCAACGTCCCCAACCGGCCCGCCCTGCCGCCGTGGACGAGGAAATCTTGCGGGTGCTCCGGCTGGTGGAAGAGGGAAAAATCACCCCGGAGCAGGCCGCCGAACTCATCGCTGCCCTGGAAGGGCGCTGATCGCGAGGTGACGAATGAACCCTTTCACCCGTCAGATTCGTCGCGCCGCGGGGTTGCGGCGCAATGCCAAACTCTTTCTCCTGATGACCGCCACCAGCGCGCTGGGCAGTGGCGTCTTCATCCTGTTCCTGAACCTCTTCGTCCTGGCCCGGGGCAACGATACCGCCTTCCTGGGCCTGTTGATGTCCACGATGAGCCTTTCGGCCCTGCTCCTGGCGCTCCCCATGGGGGTCTTGGTGGACCGCGCCGGGCGGAAGCGGGCGATGGTTATCGGCGGCCTGTGCTCCCTCATCGGTACCCTGTTGCTGGCCCTCTCGCCGGTGGACTGGCCGCTGGTTGCGGCGGCCGTCTTCTATGGAAGTGGGAACGCGCTCTTCATGTCCGCCGGTCCGGCCTTCATGGCCGAAAACGCCACCGACGATGAGCGCGCCACCCTCTTCAGCCTGCAGTCCGGCCTTTCCATGCTGATGGCCTTTCTGGGTAGCGCCCTCGGCGGGCCGCTCCCGTCCCTGTTCGGCCGTCTCCTGAACGTTCCGGCGGAGAGCGCTACCGCCTACCGCGCCACCCTCCTGACCGCCGAGGGGGTCATGGCTTTCTCCCTGATTCCGTTGCTGATGATTCGGGAGGAGCGCGCCCCGGCGCCGGAGAGGGGGCGCCCTGCTTTCTCTCTCCGCTCCTTTCCCCTCCGGCGGGATGTGCTGGCCCTGCTGGCGCCGGAACTGGTGCTCGGCCTGGGGGCCGGCCTGCTCATCCCGTACCTGAACGTCTTTTTCAAGCAGCGGTTCAGGATTCCCGATGCGCTCCTGGGCCTGACCTTCGCCGTCTCCCAACTCCTGATGGGCGCGGCGACCCTGCTGGCCCCGGTCCTGGCGGAGCGGTGGGGCAAAGTGCGGACCGTTGTCTTCACCCAACTGGCTTCCCTGCCCTTCCTGATGGCGCTGGGGTTCGTCCCCGTCCTTCCCGTCGCCATCGGCGCCTTCTGGCTGCGGGCGATGCTGATGAATATGGCCGGACCCCTGTACACCGCCTTCGCCATGGAACGGGTGCGCGAGGAGGAGCGGGGGACCGTCGGCGCGATGATCGGAGTGACCTGGTCCGTGGGGCAGGGGATCGGGCCGGGCATCAGCGGCCTGGTGCAGCGCAGTTTCGGCTTCCCGCCCCTTTTCCTGACGACCGGTACGACCTACCTGATGGCCTCGCTGCTTCTGCTGGCCCTCTTCGGTCGGGCGGAGCCGCGGATGGCAACCCGGTCGGAATCCCTGGCGATGTGAGGTGAACTATGGACCTTCGGAAACGTCTGCTGATGTTTATCCCCTTCGTGGTGGTCGCGCTGCTCCACAATGCCGTCCACGAGACCGTGCACTATCTGATGGCCCTGGCGCTGGGCGAGAGCATGCTGGAGTTCCGCTTCCTGACGAACGGCTGGGGGACCAGCCAGGTTGTCTACGCCACCCCCGTTGCGGAGCGGGTGGGGGCTCACTGGCTCGCCATTGCCTGGGCACCCGCGGTGGTAACGGTGCTCATCGGCTATGCCATCTACCTGAATCGGAAACGTCTCTGGACCCGCTGGCCGCTGGTCAACGGGGGCATCTGGTACGCCGCCATCTTTTTCCTATGCCTGGACCCGCTGTATTTCGCTGTCCTTTCCCTTCTGATCGGCGGCGACGTGGACGCCGTGGCAGCCGTGGGGTGGTCGCCGTGGCCGGTGCGGCTGGTGGCCCTGATGGTGCTCGTATTCAACACCTATCTGCTGGTACGCTGGTGGCGACAGGAGGATAAATGACCCGGAACGAACTTCCTGCCCATTGGGCGGCCCGGTTTTTCACCATCTGGACCGGGCAGGCCTTCTCCCTCTTCGGCAGCATGCTGGTCCAGTTCGCCCTGGTCTGGTGGCTGACGAAGACGACCGGATCGGCCACGGTGCTGGCCCTGGCGACGATGGTCGCCCTGCTCCCCCAGGTATTTCTGGGCCCCTTTGCCGGTGCGCTGGTGGACCGCTGGAGTCGGCGGATGGTGATGATTGTGGCGGATAGCGTCATTGCCCTGACCATGGTCGTGCTGGTCGCGCTGGCCGCGGCCGGCGCGATGCAGGTCGGGCATGTCTTCGCGGTGATGTTCGTTCGGGCGGTGGGCGGCGTCTTCCACTGGGCGGCGATGCAGGCATCCACGTCGCTGATGGTCCCCGAACAGCATCTGGCGCGCGTCGCCGGCCTCAACCAGACGCTGAACGGGGCGCTGCAGATCGTCGCACCGCCGGTGGGGGCGATACTCTGGGGCATCCTGCCCCTCTACAGCATCCTGGCTATAGACGTGGCCACGGCGCTGCTGGCGGTCCTGCCGCTCTTATTCATCCCCATCCCCCAGCCGACGGTGCACCGTCGGGCCGGCGCTCCGTCTTCCCTGATCCAGGAGGTGGGGGAGGGGCTGCGCTACATCTGGCAACGGCCGGGCGTCCGGTCGCTTCTGCTGATGGCGACGGTCATCAACTTCACCATCAACCCCGGATTCGCCCTGATGCCCATCCTGGTCACCCGCCATTTCGGCAAAGGGGCGCTGGAGTTGGGATGGATGGAGTCGGCGTGGGGGATCGGCGTCGTGACCGGTGGGCTGATCCTGAGCGGATGGGGTGGCTTCCGCCGACGGATTCTGACCACGCTGATGGGCCTGGTCGGGATGGGGATAGGGGTGCTGGTCCTGGGCGTCGTACCTCCGGCGGGCTTTTTCATTGCGCTGGTGGCGATGTTCCTCGCCGGAGTGATGAACCCCATTACCAACGGGCCGGTGTTTGCCATCATTCAGGCGCGGGTACGGCCGGAATTGCAGGGGCGCATCTTCACCGCGATCAGCAGTATAGCCGGTGCGATGATGCCTCTGGGGACGCTGATCGCCGGGCCGGTGGCCGACCGGTTGGGGGTGCAGGTCTGGTTTCTGGTCGGCGGCGCCGTCTGCATGCTGATGGGAGCGGCATCGTTTTTCATCCCCGCCATCGTTTATATGGAAGACCAGATGGCAACAGTTACCTCTGCACTCCCGGAGTTGACGTGAACCACGCACCACGCAATACGCAGTGCGCAATACAGGAGGTCCAACCATGACGTCCGAAGAACGCCTGAAAATTCTGCAGATGCTGGAGGAGGGGAAAATCACTGCGGAGGAGGCGGCGGCACTGTTGCGCTCCATCGGCGGTCGCCGGGAGAGTTCCGCGGACTCCGCCTACCGGGGAGGGGGGCGCTTCCTGCGCGTCCGTGTGACCGATCTGACCACCGGACGGACCAAGGTCAACATCAGCGTCCCTCTGCAACTGGTCAAATGGGGGCTCCAGTTTGCGGAGCATTTCGCCCCGGACGCCGAAGTGAACTGGAAGGAACTGGCGGAAGCGATCACCAGCGGCGTGGAGGGCAAGATGGTGGATGTGGAAGACCTGGAGGATAACGAGCGGGTGGAGGTATACGTGGAGTAGGGACGGTACAGGTTGCCGAACTGCCAAAAGAGAGTATACTCTACGGAAGAGGTAGCCTCGCTCCGAGCGCGGCCGCCGACCTCATCTGGTGTACAGGAGGTTTCCGATGGCTCTCTGGCAGACGTACTACACTCCTACCTCTCTGGAGGAGACCCTTTCCCTGCTGGCGAAGTACGGTCCCCAATCTCGCCTGATCGCCGGTGGGACAGACCTGCTGGTGGAACTGACGCGCGGCACGCGAAAGGTATCAGTCCTGATAGATATCAGCCGGGTGCCGGGATTGGATGGTGTCGCTCTGGACGGGGATATGCTCCGCCTGGGGCCACTGGTCACCCACAACCGGCTGGCTGCCTCTGTCACAGTCCGGGAACGGGCATTCCCGCTGGCGCTGGCGGCCTGGAGAGTCGGCGCTCCCGCCATCCGCAACCGCGGCACGCTGGGGGGCAACCTGGTCACCGCCTCCCCAGCCGGAGATACCATCCCCCCGCTGGTCGCGCTGGGGGCCACCCTGGTCCTGCGGTCGGCGCGCGGGGAGCGGCAGGTCCCCATCGGGGGATTCTGCAGGGGGGTCCGGCTGGTGGACCTGGCCCCCGACGAGATGCTGACCGAGATACGGATTCCGGCAATGTCCCCGGACGAACGGGGCGTCTTTATGAAACTGAGTCTGCGCCAGGCGCTGGCGGTCTCTGTGGTCAATGCCGCGGTGGTGGTGCGGCGGGAACGGGGCGTCGTCACGCGGGCGCGGATCGCCCTGGGCAGCGTGGCCCCCACGGTCATCCGGGCCTGTGAGGCCGAAGGGGTGCTGGTCGGCGGCCCCCTCACCGACGAGCGCATCGCCGAGGCGGCCGATCTGGCGGCCCGCGCCGCCGTCCCCATAGACGATATCCGCGCCGGGGCGGATTATCGCCGGGATATGGTGCGCGCGCTGGTCCGGCGCGCGCTGACCGCCATCGCCGAGGGCCGGGAACGGGAGGGTTTCCCCGACCGTTTCCCGCTCCTCTGGGGACGCACCGATGGCCGATTCCCCCGCCTGGCGGGAAAGACCGTCTGCCACACCGTCGGCGGCGATGAGCCGATAGAGTGCACCGTCAATGGGCAGAACCACGTCATCCGTGGGGCCAACGGTAAGACGCTCCTGCGGATGTTGCGGGAAGACCTGGGCCTGACCGGCACCAAAGAGGGATGCGGTGAGGGGGAGTGCGGCGCCTGCGCCGTCTGGCTGGACGGCATCGCCGTGCTCTCCTGCCTGGTCCCCGCGCCGCGCGCCCACGGCGCCCAGATCGTCACCGTGGAGGGGCTGGCGCAGAAAGATGAACTGCACCCCATCCAGCAGGCTTTCATTGACGAGGGAGCAGTCCAGTGCGGGTACTGTACCCCCGGCTTCCTGATGAGCGGGGCGAAACTGCTGGAGGAACTGCCCAACCCCACCCGCGAGCAGATTCTCTACGGGATCGCCGGAAACCTCTGCCGCTGTACCGGGTACTATAAGATTGTGCAGGCGATAGAGCGGACAGCGAGGGCAAATAGTCGGTAGGGGGTAGTGGGTAGTCGGTAGTCGGTAGTGGGTAGTCGGTAG
>CAKZOY010000501.1 GCA_937138275.1 uncultured Chloroflexota bacterium | reverse complement strand
CCTGCTGCCTGCTACCTGCTACCTGCTGCCTGCTAATCTGGAGGTGACCTTTGTCCTACCGAAAATTGCTCACCGGAAACGAAGCGCTGGCGCTGGGCGCGCTCCACGCGGGCGCGCGGGTGATCGCCGGATACCCCGGCACCCCGTCCACCGGCGCCATAGAGAGTCTGCTGGCCCTCTCCCCGCCCGGCGTCCCCGTGGAGTGGAGCACCAACGAGAAAGTGGCCCTGGAGATCGCCGCCGGGGCCGCCTGGGTCGGGCAGCGCGCGCTCTGCACGATGAAGATGTCCGGCCTGAATGTCGCCTCGGACTCCCTCTACTCCATCGCCTACTCCGGCGTCGTCGGCGGGCTGGTGGTTTATGTAGCCGATGACCCCGGAGTGAGTGCCGGGATGTGCGAGCAGGACTCCCGGGGGTTCGCCCTGCTGGCGGACCTTCCCCTCATAGACCCGCCGTCGGTGGCAGAGGCGTACCGCCTCACCCGTCTGGCTTTTGACCTCTCCGAAGCGGTGGGCAGTCCGGTGCTGGTCCGGCTGACCACCGCGATCGCCCACTCGTCCGCTCCGGTGGAGGTGGAGGACGGGGAACCGTCCCCCGCGCGGGAGCCGCAACTTCTGCGGGACATCGCCCGCTTCACCAAGGCGGGGGCGGCAATCTGTATGCAGCAGCACCGGGACCTTATCGCCCGGCTGGAAGAGGCGGGGCGCTGGATCCGTCGGGCGGGGCTGAACGAACTCCGACTGGCCCCCCGTCGGGGAGGGCTGGGCATTGTCGCCGGGGGTGTGGTCAACGCCTACCTGCAGGAAGGGCTGGCGATCGCCACCCGTTTTGGCCTGGAGAAGGAAACGGTCTCCACCCTCGCTGTTCGGGCGCCCCACCCCTTCCCGGCGGAGGAGGCCCGGGCACTCCTGGAGCACGTGGAGACGGTCCTGGTCCTGGAGGAACTGGAGCCCCATCTGGAACGGGGTGTCTACGTGGAGGCGCAGCGCCTGGGGTTCCGGGGCCGTATCGTGGGCAAACTGGACGGGACGCTCAGCCGGGTGGGGGATTACGACGTGAGCCACGTCGTGCGGGGGATCGCCGCGGCGGCGGGCCTCTCCATCCCGCCCGACCTCTTCACCCCCCGTACGGACGCCGAAATACTGGTGGCGCCGCGCCCCATCACCGTCTGTCCGGGGTGCCCCCATCGGGGGACGTTCCTGGCGATCAACCAGGCCATCCGCCGCCTGCGCTACAAGCGGGACGAAGTGGTGGTGACCGGCGATATCGGCTGTACCATCCTGGGGATGAACCCGCCCTTTGAGACGGTCTGGAACGAGGTCTCCATGGGGGCCAGTATCGGTCTGGCTCAGGGGTACGTCCACGGCGGGGTGAAGACGCCCATCATCGCCACCATCGGCGATTCCACGTTCTTCCACGCGGGCATCCCGGCGCTTATCAATGCCATTCAGTACCAGGTGCCGCTGACGGTCATCGTGATGGACAACGGCTGGACGGCAATGACGGGGATGCAGTTCAACCCCGGCACCGACGAGGCGCAACAGCCCCCGGGCAACCGTCGGGTGGACCTGGAGCGACTCATCCCGGCGCTGGGAGTGGAGCACTTCTTCGTGGTGGACCCGTTCCGTCTGGAGGAGACATCGGCGGTCATCCAGAAGGCGCTGACGTTGCCGGGAGTCAAGGTGATCCTGGCCCGGCAGGAGTGCGCCATCCAGGCCGGACGACGAGGGTTGCGGGCCGGCCCGATGCCGGTGGTCACGGAAAACTGCAATCTCTGCAAACTCTGCGTGATGCTGACGGGTTGCCCGGCGATTGAGTTGGGCCCGGAGCGGGTGGTCATAGACCCGGCGCTCTGCTACGGCTGCGGGCTCTGCGCCCAGGTCTGCCGTCGCGGAGGGCTGGCTTATGAGAGGGCGGGGGGGCGGAGGGGCGGAGGAGCAGAGGAGCGGAGGGGCGGAGGAGCAGAGGAGCGGAGGAGCAGAGGAGCGGAGGGGCGGAGGAGCAGAGGAGCAGAGGAGCAGAGGAGCGGAGGAGAGGGAGCGCTATGAGAACTGACGCGGTGTGTGATGTGTTTCTGGTCGGAGTCGGCGGGCAGGGGCTGCTAACTATCGGGGAGTTGCTGGCGGAGACGGCGGTCGCGCTGGGGATCCCGGTCCACTTCTACCCGTACAAGGGGATGGCCCAGCGGGGCGGGCTGGTGAAGGCGCAGTTGCGGCTGGGACGGGAGACGGTCGGGCCCAACATCCCCCCAAACGGCGCCGATGTGGTGATCGCGATGGAGGTATCGGAGGCGTTGCGGGCGGTCCGGATGCTGCGGCCGGGTGGGGAGTTCCTGCTCTTCGGGGAGCGCTGGCTGCCGACGGCGGTTCTCCTGGGAAAGGCCCCGTATCCGGCGACGGAAGCGGTGCTGGAACGGGTGGCCGCGGCCGGAGGGCGCCCCGTCTACATCCCCCCGGATACGCTTCCCGCCGACGCGCGCGGTCCGCTCCCGGCCAACATCTTCGTCCTGGGGGCGGCGATGGGCCACACCCATCTGGGGGAGGTGATCCCGGTCGCGGCGGTGGAGGAGGCCATCCGGCAGCGCTGGCCGCGGGCGCCGGAGCGCAACCTGGCGGCGTTCCGCGCGGGGGTTATGGGTATTCGCAACGAATTGCACGAATTACACGAATTTTATTATTCGGACAATTCGTGAAATTCGTTGCTATCTCTTCCGCGCGGGGGTTATGGGTATTCGCAACGAATTGCACGAATTACACGAATTTTATTATTCGGACAATTCGTGAAATTCGTTGCTATCTCTTCCGCGCATGGCCGACGATGTGGATTTTCGCCCCGGGCGGGATGAACCGCTCCAGGGCGACGGCTATGCGGTAGAAGAGTTCGCCGAAGGCCAGGTAGGTGGGGTCGCCGACGGGGATGAGGGCCTCCACCTCCAGCCCCACCGTCCGCAGCAGCGCCTCTAGGTGGGGAATTGTATTGGCCTGGTAGAGGGCGGGGAAGGTGTCCTCCTCTGCCCGGCCGTAGAGGAGACGGACGACCCGGCCGCGCGTGGGGCGCAGGAGGCAGTTCATCCGGATCAGCGGATGGGCGGCGTTGGGGGTGATGAAAATGAAATGGCCGCCTGGGGCCAGTACCCGCGCCACCTCCTGCAGCGCCCGTCTCGGCTCCGGCAGATGCTCCAGCACCCACGAGCAGCAGATGACGTCAAAGGAGGCGGCGGGGAAGGGGAGGGATTCCGCCCGTGCGGCGGCGCGGGGGAGAGAGGGCAGCCGGTGCTCGGCCAGCGAGGCCCAATCGGGGTCCACCCCTGCGGCCCAACCGACCCGGGGACGGAGTTCCTCCAGAATGCCGCCCCGCCCGCAGCCCAGGTCCAGCACCCGCACCGACGGCCCCAGGCAGGCCGCCACCCGGTCCCGGTAGATATGGGTAGCGGGCCGCCAGTCGGGGTGCTCCTGCGCGTAGCGGCGGCGGTAGGATTCCTGTTGGTCCAGGGGTAAGGCGGGCATAAGGATTCGTGATTGGGGGTTCGGATTTCGGGACTCGGATTTCGGAATTCGGGGTTGGTGACCGTGAATGCCGAAACCCGATCCCCGGGCCCCGATTGCCGAATTCCGGGTC
>CAKZOY010000500.1 GCA_937138275.1 uncultured Chloroflexota bacterium | reverse complement strand
GCGGAGTGGCGTCCTGTTGTTTGTAGTAAGCCACGAAGCGCCAGCGGAGTGGCGTCCGATGCGCTACTCCGCTTCGCTCCGTAGCGCACTACAAACGGCGTCGCGCTTGTCGTCAGCCACGAACGAAATCCCGTGGAAGCCAATGCTGATCGCTTGACGGAGATCAACTCACACCAAGCGTTTCAGTCGCCGGGATCGGAATCGCTCCGCTTCTCGTACAGTTCCAGCAACACCCCATAGGCGGATTTGGGGTGGATGAAAACATAGCGAGTGCCGTCGGCGCCGACGCGGGGTTCGTCGCTCAGCAGGGTCGCTCCGGCGGCCCTCAACCGCTCCATCGCTGCGGCAATGTCGTCCACCCGCAGGCAGATGTGGTGGAGCCCCTCTCCCCGTTTCTCCAGGAAGCGGGCGACGCCGCTTTCGTCGTCCAGTGGGCGCAGGAGTTCTATCTCCCCCTCGCCCGCCGGGAGAAAGGCAATTTCCACCCCCTCCTGGGGGACAACTCTCCGTTCGGTCATCTCCAGCCCCAGCACGTCCCGGTAGAAAGAGAGCGCTGCCTCCAGGTCGCGCACGACGATGGCGATATGGTGGATGGATAGACTCACACTCCCTCCTTAAGAGAGTTTTCGGGTTCACCACAGAGACACAGAGAGCGTAGAGGAACGCAGAGATGTATTCAAAACTCTGCGTCCCTCTGTGTCCTCTGCGCCTCTGTGGTGAGAAAAGCATCCCATCCGCGTTTATTCGCGTGAATCCGCGTCCTTTCTGGATTCCTGCGCCTTGCGGATTTCCTCCTCCCGCAACTGTCGCCGCAAAATCTTGCCGATGGCGCTCTTGGGGAGTTCGGTGCGGAACTCCACCTCCGAGGGCACCTTGTACGGCGTCAGGTGTTGACGGAAGTAGGCGATGAACTCCTCCTCGGTCGCCGTCTCCCCCTCCTTCAGGACGATGTAGACCTTGATCCGTTCCCCTTTGTACGGGTCGGGAACGCCCACGGTAATCCCCTCTTTCACCTTCGGGTGCTGGTAAATGAGTTCGTCTATCTCCCGCGGGAAGACGTTGAACCCGCCGACGATGATGAGTTCCTTCTTGCGGTCGGTGATGTAGAAGTACCCGTCCTCGTCCATATAGCCGATATCGCCGGTGAAGAGCCAGCCGTCCACAATAGTCCTCGCCGTCTCCTCCGGCATCTTGTAGTAGCCCAGCATCACCGTGGGGCTGCGCAGGACGATCTCCCCCTGCTCGTAGGGCGGCAGGTCCTGCGTCCCGTCCAGGCTGACAATCTTCATATCCACGTCCGGGAAGGGGATGCCGATGCTGCCGATTTTGTGGACGCCGTGGTACGGGTTAGCGGCGATGGCGGTGACCGCCTCGGTCAGGCCGTACCCCTCAATCATCCGACCGCCGGTCTTGGCCTCAAACTCCTCCTTGATGGCGCGGGTCAGCGGCGCAGCGCCCACAAAGATGCCTTTGACACTCTTCAGGTCGTACTTGCCGATGTCGGGCAGGTTGCTCAGGGCGACGAACATCGTCGGCACACCGATAAAGAAATCGGGCTTATACTTGTGGATGGTCTGGGCGACCTGCCGGGCGTTGAACCGCGGGAGCATGACGATTTCTCCGCCCGCCAGGATGGGCGCGTTCATCGTCACGCTCATCCCGAAGCCGTGGAAGAAGGGCAGGACGGCGAGGATGCTCTGCTCGTCCGTCAGCGCACCCCAGGCGACGACCTGATGGGCGTTGGCGACGAAGTTGAAGTGGGAGAGCATAATCCCTTTTGCGACCCCCGTCGTCCCGCCGCTGTAGAGGAGCGCAGCCATCTCGTCGGGGTCCACCGGTTCGGGGCGGAAGTCGGCCGGCGCAGGCCGACGGACCAGGTCGCGGAAGCGCACCCAGGAGACCCCCTCCACAGGATGGACGGCCTTGCGGATGTCCTTTCCCTCCCGCAGGCCCTGGAGCAAACTCAGGGGGAAGGGCAAAGCGTCCGCCACGCGCGTGTAGATGATCCGGCGCAGGGGCGTCTTCCCGCCCAGCGCGACCACTTTTTCCAGGAACATCGGGATGGTGACGACCGTCTCCGCGCCGGAGTCGGTCAGATGAAACGTGAGTTCCCGCTCCGTGTAGAGGGGGTTCAGGGGAACAATGACCGCGCCGACCTTCAGGATGCCGTAGTAGGCGACGATGAACTGGGGCAGGTTGGGCAGCAGGAGCGCCACCCGATCCCCTTTCTGCACCCCCAGGCGGCGCAGCCCGGCGGCGAAGCGATCGGACGCTTCTTTGATCCGGCGGTACGTCTGGCGGCGGCCGAAGAAGCAGGTACAGGGGGCATCGGGCATGCGGGCGGCTGTGTCGTCCAGCAGACGGTAGAGGGGGATGCGCGGGTAGTCAATATGATGGGGCACTTCCTTATCGTAGAATTTGAGCCACGGACGTTCCATGTTGCCTCCTCCCTGGCATAGTGAAAAAGATGCCGTTATTCCTCCAGCGCCAGAAGGGCCGCCCCGTAGGCGCCCATCAGTTGGGGGTAGCGGGGCAGGACCACCTTCTCGCCGGTCTCCTCCTCCAGCATTCGGCAGACGGCGGGGTTCCGGACGACGCCGCCGGAGAGCATCAGGGGCGGCCGCAGCCCCACGGTGCGGATCATCGCCACGACCCGCCGGACCAGGGCGCGGTGGAGTCCCCGCAGGATGGGGCCGACCTCCACGCCGTGGGCAATGAGCGACACCACCTCCGACTCGGCGAAGACGGTGCAGGTACTGGAAATGGGGACCTCTTCGGTCGCGGCGAGGGCGACCTCTCCCATCTGCTCCAGGGAGACCCCCAGGCGGCGGGAGGTGTTCTCCAGAAACCGACCGGTCCCGGCGGCGCATTTGTCGTTCATCACGAAGTCCACCACCTCCCCCCTGGGCCCGATGGCGATGACTTTGCTATCCTGCCCGCCGATGTCCACCAGCGTTCCACCGTGGCCCAGTTCCCGGAACACCCCGCGGGCGTGGCATGTGATCTCGGTGACGCGCCGGGTGGCCTCCCGCACCAGCCCTCGGCCGTAGCCGGTGGCGACCAGGGGCGCGGTGTTCAGCGGGCCCAACGCCTCCTGGGCCCGCGCCAGCATACGCGCGGCCTGCTCCTCCACCTGCACTTCTGTCGGTTCCAGGTGGTGCCAGGTGAGATTGCCCGACCCGTCCACGGCGACCAGTTTCGCCGTCGCTGCGCCGACGTCTATCCCCAGGGCGCGAACTTCTCCCATATGTGCTTCCTTAATGCCCACCGCAGTTTAACATGCCCCCCAAGGGCACCATAGAAAATAACGTCCTGGATACCACGAACCGGTAGTCACTCCGGTGAGTAGTGATTTGGGCAAATGCCCCCTCACCCCCCTTGGTCCCCCCTCTCCCCCTGCCCTGCGGGCGGGGGAGAGGGGGGATAGAG
>CAKZOY010000499.1 GCA_937138275.1 uncultured Chloroflexota bacterium | reverse complement strand
CGTAATGCGTAATGCGTAATACGGTGTACGTTACGGTGTGTTCCGTGTTCCGTATTGCGTGTTGCGTGTTACGTGTTGCGTATTGCCTTATCCCCGGATAGAGTCCACCGCCCGGTTCAGGGCGCGGTGGGCCAGGACTGCCGCCATCGCCCGGCGGTATTCGCTGCTGCCGCGGAAATCAGTGGGAGGGGTCAGTTTTTCGGGAACCCGGGCGGCGGCCTCCTGGATGTTCTCCGGGGTCGGGAACTGGCCGCGCAGAACTTCTTCCGCCCAGGGGGCCCGGACAGCCCGTTCGGCCACACCTCCCAGGGCCAGGAAGACTTCCCGACACCGGTCATTCTCTACCGTTACCGATGCGGCCACGCAGACGATGGGGCGGTCGCGGGGCGTGCGGCCCACGGGGGCAAATCCCACCCCATAGGGAGCGGTGGGGTGGGGGAGGAGGAGTTCGGTGATGATGGCACCCTGGCGCAAAATGGCGTCTCGCTCTCCCAGAAACGTATCCAGTGGCATCCGTTGCTCCTGGGGTGCCCATACGGTGACCGATGCGTTCAGCGCCAGAAGCAGGACCAGCAGAGGGTTTTCGGCCTTTCCCGCCGCGACCGTCCCGCCCACGGTGGCCTGCCCGCGCAGGTTGCGAGAGGTGGTCAGGCGGAGCACTTCCCCGACGGTATTGCCGGTCCGTTCGGTCAGCGCGTCCGATTCCAGCAACTGCTGAAGGGTTGTGGTGGCACCGATGGATATCCCCGTCTCTCCGGGGCGGATGTACGATAGGCCCAGATGGCTCAGGTCTACCACGGCCTCTACGGTCAGGTCGCCGCTGGGGATAAGGTGAGTTCCTCCGCCCAGGGGTACCGCGCGGGGCGGCTGGACGAGTTGGATCGCCTCCTCCAGAGTCGTTGGACGATGGTAGGTGCGCAGGTTGGGGAGCATGGGTCCCTCCGATGCGGTATGTCCGGAGGACATTATAAGCGGAAAGAAAGGAAAGTCAAATAAACCCCTAGGGGGCTTGCGCAGCAATTCGCCCCACATGAGAAATGGGTGGGGTGTGGGGTTTGTGGGGGCGGCGAAGCCGCCCCACAAACCCCACTTTCCCCCCTTTTCACGGGCGCGCCACTCCCGCGAAACGATTTGCTGCACAGGCCCTGGGGGGAGTGCAGTATTTGGCCCTGCACAGGAAAGGGATTTTCACAGGCGCGCTGCTCCCCAAAAACAATTCGCTGTTCAAGCCCATGTTCGGGGAACTTGCAATTCTGGTGTTTTGTGGTAAATATATCCCAATCGTTTCGCTGCGAAAGGGAGGGGACCCATGTCGTTTCCCCCAATCTCTGATAGTTTATCTTGGCCAGCCCTCTCGTTCCGAGAGATGTCCCTTCAGCCGAACTGGGGGCGCATCAACGCCTACCGCGCGGTCTCCGCGCCGTAAGGTGGCTGGAGGAGAGGGCTGGCAGGTACGGGCCCCGGCCGCATCGGCCGGGGCTATCTTTGTGACAGGAGGTCGTTTTGCCGGATAAACGCACCGAAAACCTGCTGAATTGGTTCGCCCGGAATGCCCGCGATCTCCCCTGGCGGCGCGACCGCACGCCCTACCGGGTCTGGGTCGCGGAAGTGATGCTCCAGCAGACCCGCGCCGAAACGGTCGCCCCCTACTATGAGCGTTTCATCGCCCGCTTCCCCACTCTGGAGGCTCTGGCCCAGGCCTCTCTGGAAGAGGTACTGAAGGTATGGGAAGGGCTGGGGTACTACGCCCGCGCCCGGCAGTTGCATACCGCCGCTCAGAAAGTGTTCCGGGAGTACGGCGGCCGTTTGCCGGATACCTCCAGGGAACTGAAGCGATTACCGGGGATCGGTCCGTACATCGCCGGGGCAGTGGCCTCCATCGCGTTCGGTCGGCCGGAGGTCGCACTGGACGCCAACGCCCGTCGGGTGCTGGCGCGCCTCTGTGCCATCGCCGGCAACCCGCAACAGGCCGCCGTCCGGCAGAGGATGGAAGAATGCGCCCGCGCGCTCTTACCGCCGAACCGCCCCGGTCCTTTCAATGAGGCCCTGATGGAACTGGGGGCGACGGTCTGCACACCCCGCCGCCCCCGCTGCGATGCCTGTCCTCTGGCCGACGACTGTATGGCGCACCGCGCCGGAGAGGAGGACGTGTATCCGGACCGTTCCCCCCGTCCGCAGGTGCCTCATTACGATGTGACGGCCGGAGCGATTTTCGGTGGGGACGGTCGGGTCCTCCTGGCGCGCCGGAACGAGGACGATTTCCTCGGCGGACTGTGGGAATTCCCCGGCGGCAAGCGGGAAGCGGGGGAGACGCTGGAAGAATGCCTGGTGCGGGAATTGCGAGAGGAACTGGGCGTTGAGGTCGCCGTGGGGGACCACCTGATCACCATCCACCACGGCTATAGCCACTTCCGCATCACCCTGTACGTGTACCGTTGTTGGCTGATTGCGGGGACTCCACAGTGTCTGGACTGTGCCGATGTTCGCTGGGTGACGCTGGAGGAGATGGAGGCATTGCCGATGTCGGTGACGGACCGGCAGATCGCCCGCACGTTGCAGGGGGTGCCGTAGCAGATGCCCTACGGACTGCTCACCTGGATCGTCACGGGGAGCAGCAGATAATTCCCACCCCCCGCCACCGGCACCCGGATATGGGGCGCCGAGGGGTCATAAAGGCCGACGGCGATGCGGGCTTCGCCCGTATAATCCGTTTCGGTCAACGTGAGGGAGTGGAAATCCACGATCACTTCCCCTGCTGCCCAACCGCTGGTGGGGCGGGTTCCCTCCACCGGCACTCCGTCATGCTGCCCCAAAAGGCGCGAGATATCCGGCGGGAGGAGATGGACGAAGACCCAGTAGTTGACGTTGCGCGCCCCTTCCAGCGCGCGCCAGTAGAGGGTCACCCCGATGGCCTGACCGGGGCTCAATGAGGTGGACGTGATGTCGTATCCGATGAACTCCGCGATGTCCCCAAAGCGGGCGTACAGGATGTTGGAGGGGACCGGCCCGGCCGGGGTGGGGGTGAATTCCGGAGTGGGGGAAAGCGGCGGAGGAAAGACGGGCGTCCCCAGCGTGGGGGTAATCGTCGGTAGGGCGCCCATCACCGGCGTTGCCGTGGGAGAGGGAGAAGGACGGGGGGTGATGACCAGTCCCGGCGGCAAAGTTGGGGTGACCGAAAGCCCACTTTCCCCCACAGAGGGGATCAGCAGATATTGTACCCCCAGAAAGATGGCGATGCCCAGCAGGAGAAACGCCACCATGCTCCGCCAGAACTGGGCCGAGCGTTCTCTCAGTTCCTCCTGCTCAAAGGAGGTCAGGCTGGCGGCCCGCTTTTTCTCCGTGGAGAGAGCACGGACAAAGTAGTACAGCGCGATGACGCCGCAGGCAGCGTAAAATATCCAGGCGATACCGGCCAGCCAGCCCAGGATGA
>CAKZOY010000498.1 GCA_937138275.1 uncultured Chloroflexota bacterium | reverse complement strand
GGGCAAGGGGGGTGAGGGGGATAAAGGGAATCCCTGGCAACAAAGAAAACCTCGGAACAAACCCTCGGACTCCCACCCGGGCAAGGGATGGGATACGACTTTGTGAGACCTTGTGAAAGACCGGGTGATACGACTTTATGAGAATCAGCAGTTGTTTGGAAATTTATTCATTTTATCCGCGCTTGTCCGCGTTCATCCGCGTCCTATGGACTGTCAGGTAGCCAGCGGAGAAGTGACTCTCCATTTCCCAAAACCGCTGCAAAATGAGCGAACCGTGGGTGATTCCTCCATCCGTCCGTGAAATGGAGGTGGAGTTATGGTCGCGAATCGGTATCTGGAGCGCGCGGGGGGTGGACTGGTGCTCCTCTACGGCGCCGCCCACCTCATTGTCCTGATCGGAATCATCGCCACGAACCGGGACCTGGGCCGGTGGACGTTTGCTCCGGCGGCCGTCCTCTGGTATGCTGTCCTGGTAACGGCAGGGCTGGGATGGGCCGGTTGGGCAATGCGCCGCAGAGACTTCGCCGTGCTCTGCATCGTTCCCCCCTTCCTGACGCTGGCGCTGATCGCCAGCGTGCCGATCGCTGTGGTCCTGGGAGGCTCCACCGTTGTGCTCTTCCCGTTTTATGAGCGGTATCAGGAAGGCTTTCTGCCCCTCCATCTCCTTTTCGCCCTGACGGTCTCCTCGTTTGCCCTTCTCTACCGCTGGCCGCGCCTGCTATCTGTGGGCGCCGCCGCCCAGGGATTCCTGCTGATTCTCTATCCGGTGTGGTGGGCGTGGTGGTGGCAGTACGGGGAGATGGGAGCACCGTTGTTTATGGCCGCGCTGGTGGTGGGCATCCCCCTGCTGTACGGTCTATCCTTCCAGGTGCTGCAAGCCCCGGACCTTCGCTCCTGGCGTCCCTGGATACGGGTTGGGGGAACGGTGGGGATCGTCCTTGCGGCGGTGGGCGTATGGCGCTCCGTCGTGGACGCGCGCCATCTGGGTATCGCGACAGATGAACTCTCCATCGTCCTGGCAGCCCTGGTCCATTTCCTCTTCGGTGCGTTGCTTTTGCCTCTCCCCACCCTGGCCTGGAAAGCGGCGCCCGCGGAAGAGCAGGAGCGACGCCTCCCCTGGGAGGTGCTTGCCCTTTCCCTTCTGGTCGCGGTGGGGCTGACTATGGAAGTCCTGCAGGTCTTCCCGCTCACCGAGGCCGTTCGGGCTGCGCCTGGAGGGCCCCCGCCCACAATCTGGCTGCGCGCTCTGACCCTGGCCCGTGGGCTTTTCTTCGGCGTCCTGGGGTTGCTCGTTCCCTACGCTGTGCTGGGATTCGCAGGAACGGCGCGCCGACGTCCGCGCCCGGTCTCCCTTTCCTTCCCGAACATCCTCCTCTGGGCGGGCGTCTCGTGGCTGGTGGCCCGCTTCGTTTACTTCGCCCTCCCCGGAACTCTGATCGCCGACGTCTGGACGGTCGTTTCGCCTGTGGCGGTTTTCCTCCCCCTGCCGGGAAGCGTCTTTCTGATGATAACCGGACGGCTGTGGGAGCGGCGACCGGGCGGGCTATGGGGGGACTTCTGGCGATTGGCGACTCTCGGCGGGCTGGTTGCGGCCCTGGCCTGGACCGGGGCGGGGGCCTGGACCTGTGGACGAGCCCTCTTTGCCCCGTTTCCCATCTGGCGCCAGCGATGGCCCGACGATCCGGCGCTTCTGAATGCTCTCGCCGCTGGGGCCGGAGTGGCCCACCTGGGGGCGTTCGCTCTGGGGCTTCTGGCCCTGGGGAAGTCCTTCCGGGCCTGGGCGGCAGATACGGGGCTGGGGCGAGCGGTCATCCTTCCCGCGCTGCTGCTGAGCGTCCTGGGGGGTATCGGGTGGTGGATAACGACGCCCCCTGTTCTCCATACCAGCCCGCCCAACGGAGCGACCGCCGTCCCTCTGGATACGGTCATTCGCGTGGAATTCCGGGATCGGGGATGGCTGGATACCCTTCTGGGAGGGTTCTCCTTCAGCCAGAGTGTGCGGTACGCCGATACGGGCGAATTCATCCCAGGGGCAACAAGCGGCGGAAGGGATTTCTTCTCCTACGATCCGGAGGGTCTGCTGCGGCCGAACGCTCCTGTGGAGGTGATCGTGCGGCGAAGCGGGGAGCGGCCCTTCATCCTGCGCTTCGCTACGAAGTAAAGAAGTAAAAACGTAATAAGTAATAAAGTGAAACGTGATGGGAACGACGATTCGGGCGCAAGCGGAGTGGACAGGCGGCCTGTGCTCGTCCGTGAGGGTGGGGGACCAAACCGTCGTGGTGGACCCGCCGCCGGAGGAAGGGGGAACGGGAAAGGGGATGAGCGCCCCCCAACTGTTCGCCGCGGCGATGGCCGCGTGCATCGTCGGGTTTATCGCCAATTCCTGCCGGTTGCGGGGGATACCGCTGGCGCGGCTGGAGGTGCGGTTGACCGCGCCGATCCAGGGCAGCCCGCGCCGGGTGGGAGATATGGAGGCGGTGGTCTATATGGAGCCGGAGCCCCCGGAGGAGGTCCGCCAGCATCTGCTTGCGGTGGCGAAGCGGGCCACGCTTCTGAACACGCTGGCCCGCCCGCCCTGCGTCGCTATCCGCTTTGCTCCTGCCCCGTCAGCGACGCCACCCCCGCCCGGAGATTCGCCCGAATAGCGTCCGTCACCGCCAGGCCTGCCGCGTCCATCGCCAGCAGTACCCCGCCCACCACCGGCGGCACATCCAGCCGCACCAGGGAGGCGCTGGGCGCGACGGCCTGAACCGTCTCCCGTAGCGCCTCCAGCAGGAGCGGGGTGGCGGAACGGAAGAGCCCCCCGGCCAGGACCACGTCAAAAGACTCCTCCTCCATCCCCAACCGTCGGATGACCGTCACGGCCCCTCCGCCCAGTTCCCGCCCGGCCCGCAGGACGATTTCCCGCGCGGCGAGGTCGCCGCGGTCGGCCTCCTCCATCAGCGCCTGGACGGCCTCGGCGACCAGGGGGAGGAGGTTGTAGCGCCACCGGCTGACCCCCTCCAGCAGGTCGGCCACATCCGCCGCTCCGACCAGGCGGACCAGACGGTCGGTGAGGGTGGTGGCGGGGCCGCGACCAGTGTAGGCGCGGGCGACGGCGTGGAGGGCTGCCTGGGCCAGGTCGGGGGCGCTCCCCCAGTCGTCAAAGGGATAGCCCAGGCCCAGGGTGCGGGCAGTCCGGCCCTGCCGGTTCTTCCCGGCCACCGTGGTGCCCGTCCCGGCGACGATGACCACTCCCCAGGGCTCCCGCGCCCCGGCCCGCAGGGCGATGAAGGTGTCGTTGACCAGTACCTGGGGGCCTCCCAGGCCCAGTTGGGCCACCACGGGCCGCAACCGCTCCTCATCGGAGGGCCAGTCCAGGCCTGCCAGGCCGTAGGCGGCTGCCCGAACCCGTTCCGGCCCGACCCCGGCCATCGCCAGCGCCTCCCCAGCGGCCGTCCGCAGCGCGGCCAGCGCGCCCTCCAGCCCGACGACCTCCCAGTTCCCCGGCCCGGCCTGCCCGAACCCCCGGACATGTCCGGCCTCGTCGGCGATGAGGGCGTGGGTTTTGGTACCTCCGGCGTCAATGCTCAGGAACATCGCGTATCGCATATCGCGTATCGCATATCGCGTATCGCATATCGCGTATCGCATATCGCGTATCGCATATCGCGTATCGCATATCGCTGTCTGTCGTGTAGCAGCCGATCGTTAACA
>CAKZOY010000497.1 GCA_937138275.1 uncultured Chloroflexota bacterium | reverse complement strand
TTTTACGTTTTATTAATGAGATGAACGCCTGCTCCATCCGCGGGCGGGTGGGGCGCAGGCCCTCGGTGCGGATGCCGGCGCGGGCCAGGGCATTCCGGATGGCACTGGCCCCGGCCTGGGGGTCTTCCACGAAGACGTGGAGCCGGTCGCCGTAGACCTGCACCTCCAGGACGCCGGGCACCTCCTGAAGGACGCGCGCCGCCTCCCGCAGGCGGTCGGGGCGCAGTTCCAGCAGGTGGCCCGTCACCTGCTCCCGGATGCGGTCGGGGGTATCGCAGGCAATGACCTGACCGTCCAGCATCAGCGCCACCCGGGAACATCGCTCCGCCTCGTCCATATACGGCGTGCTCACGAACAGCGTCACCCCCTCCAGGTGGAGTTCGGTCAGAATCTCCCAGAACTCCCGCCGGGAGACGGGGTCCACTCCGGTGGTCGGCTCGTCCAGAAAGAGGATTTCGGGGTGGTGGATGAGGGTGCAGGCCAGGGCCAGTTTCTTCTGCATTCCGCCGGAGAGTTGTGCCGCGCGGCGGTGGCGGAACTCCTCCAGCCGGGAGAAGGCCAGCAGGCGACTGATCCGCTCATCCCGCTCCCGCCGCCCGACCTCAAAGACGTCGGCGAAGAAGATGAGGTTCTCCAGCACCGTCAGGTCGCCGTAGAGGGAGAACTGCTGGGGCATATAGCCGATGCGACGCTTGATCTCTTCTCCCTGACGGACGGTATCAAACCCGGCGACGCGGGCGGTGCCTGCGGTGGGGGTGAGGAGCGCGCAGAGCAGGCGGATGGTCGTCGTCTTGCCCGCGCCGTCGGGCCCCAGCAGGCCGAAAATCTCCCCCCGCTCCACCGTCAGATTCAGCCCGTCCACCGCCACGGTCTGGCGGAAGCGTTTGGTCAGGTTGTGGGTTTCTATGATGTGAGCCACGGATTCCACGGATTACACGGATTTTAGCCACGGATTGCACAGATGTTTCAACGGATCCAGGGGCGGCGGAGAAGATGAGATATGCCTCTTTATCCCACAATTCGCCCCGAAACCGAGGGCTTGCACAGCAATTCACCCCGCATGGGAAAGGGATGGGGTGTGGGGTTTGTGGGGGCGGCTTCGCCGCCCTCACAAACCCCCCTCTCTTTTTCACGGGCGCGCCGCTCCCCCGAAATGATTTGCTGCACAAGCCCAACCGAACCCACCCCTTGCGCCTCGCGATACCCGATTCGCGATACGCGATTTGCGATTTACGATACGCGATATGCGATGCGCGATTTGCGATACGCGATACGCGGACTCACTCCAACCTCTTCCGAAACCTCCCCGCCGCCACTATCATAATCCCAACCCCGAAAACCGCCAGCGCCAGCACCTGCTCCGCCAGGGCCGATATCCCCACGCCCTTGAGAATAATCCCGCGGATGACGATCAGCATATAGCGCAGCGGGACCAGGTAACTGATGGCCTGCAGCACTTTCGGCATTGCCTCCAGCGGGAAGAAGAAACCGGAGAGGAAGATGGATGGGAGCAACGTCAGCCAGACCAGGAGCATCGCCTCCTGCTGGGTGTTCGCCACGCTGGAGACGAAGATGCCGATGCCCAGAGACGTAACCATGGAGAGGCCCAGCAGGGTCAGGAGCAACAGTAAACTCCCGTGAACCGGCACCCGGAACCAGAGGACGGCGATCGCCAGTACTTCCAGGATGTCAAAAAAGGCCACCGCGATGTAGGGCATAATCTTCCCCACCACCAGTTCTATCGGACGGATGGGGGTGACCATCAGTTGCTCTATTGTCCCCCGCTCCCGTTCCCGGACGATGGCGAGGGCGGTGAACAAGGAGGTCAGCAGGAAGAGAATCATCGCGACGAGGCCGGGGATCATGAAGTTGGCGCTGCGCATCTGGGGGTTGTACCAGACGCGCGGGCGCACCTCCAGCAGGGCCATCCGCTCCGGGGAGACGTTCAGGCGGCGCCGGGCCAGTTCCTGGTTGTGCGCCAGCCCCACCTGCTGCGAGATGGCGAAGACCGTGTTGGCGACGTTGGGGTCCGACCCGTCTATAACGAAGGCCACCGCCGTCTTCCGTCCGGCGGCGATGTCGGTGCCGTACCCGGCGGGGATGATCAGCCCTGCCCGCACCAGCCCCCGGTCCAGCAACTGCCCCAGTTCCTCCTCCCGGTCCACGTAGGCGACGATGTCAAAGTAGTCGGACGCGCGGTACGCGGCGACCAGTTCCCGACTCTGGACGGTCCGGTCGGCATCCAGTACCGCCGTGCGCAGGTGACGGATGTCGGTGGTGGCGGCGTAGCCCAGCAGAAAGAGTTGCACCACCGGGATGAGGAACATCACCACCAGCGCCCGCGGGTCGCGGAGGATGTGGAATAACTCTTTCCGGGCGACGGTCAGAGTGCGGGCGATCATCCCTCTCCCAGAAACTCTAGCAGGATGCGGTTGAACGCCACGGGGTTATCCACGATGATCCCGTGACCGCTCCCCTCCACGACCACGTGCCGGGCGCCGGGGATGCCGCGGGCCAGTTCCTCCTGAACCGGCGGTGGGACGGTAGTATCTTCCGCACCCGTCACCACCAGAACTGGCATGCGCAGTTCCCCCAGCCGACCCCGCAAATCCAGCCGCATAATAGAACGCATCGCCGAACGGTAGGCGCAGGGATTTGTCCGGACGATGCGCTGGTAGATGTTCTTCCGGAGCACCTCCTGTTCCGGGCGGGGGAACAGCCGCTTCGCCACCAGTTCAGCCTGCCGTTCCGGGCTGATGACGAAGGCCAGAACCGCTCGCGCCAGGACGTAGAGCCATCCGCTCAGATTCCGTGGGCGCAGATGGGCAGCGGTGTTGACCAGCACCAGGCGGCGCACCATCTCAGGATGGTCCAGGGCCAGTTGCTGCGCGACGGCCCCGCCCATGGAGATGCCCACGACGTGCGCCGGGGCGGCAGTCATCTGCTCCAGAAAGAGGGCCATATCCTCCGCCATCGCCTGGATGGTGACTTCCGGCGGGGCGCTGGAGCGACCGAAGCCGCGCAGGTCGGGGGCCAGAGCCCGGTATCCGGCGTCGGTCAGCGGCCCGAACTGGAGCATCCAGTCCCCACCCGCAGAACCCAGGCCGTGCAGCAGGAGCACTGGCGGCGACCCCGTCGGGTTGGCCTCTTCGTAGTGCAGGCAGAGAGTGTCGGAGAGATCTATTGCAGGCATGGGCACCTCCTTTCCGGGAAAAAGGTTATAAGGATACAAGTAGACAAGGAAATATGGGCATCAGGGCTGTCTGCTTCCTGCTAACCGCCCCCTGCTCCCTGCTACCTACTTCCTGCTTCCTGCTCCCTGCTACCTACTTCCTGCTTCCTGCTCCCTGCT
>CAKZOY010000496.1 GCA_937138275.1 uncultured Chloroflexota bacterium | reverse complement strand
GGTCCTCATCGCCCGGCCGGGTTCTGTAGTCGGATAAAGGGGCAGGATTTCAAGATGCAGTTGAATCGGCTTCACGTAAAAGGCTTTAAGTCGTTTCAGGAACTGGACCTGGAACTGCGTTCCCTCAACATTTTAATTGGGGCGAACGGTTCCGGAAAGAGCAACCTGATCGCCCTCTTCCGGTTGCTCAACGAAATGGTGGGGGGAAACTTTCAGAATTTCGTCCGCCAGCAGGGAGGGGCAGAGTCGTTCCTGTACTACGGCTCAAAGACCACGGACCGGATCGTTGTGAACCTGTATTTTGGACGAAACGCTTACCATTGCATCTGGATGCCTACGGCGGACGATCGCCTTTTCTTTGCTGAGGAAACGGTGGTATTTTTTGGCGATATGGTTGATAAGTGGGAATCTCTCTTGGGGACCGGCCACCTGGAAAGCCGCTTGCCGGAGATCGCGCAGGTAGAGATGGGGCGAGTTGCCTGGTACGTCCGGCGGGCGCTGAAATCCTGGGTCGTGTACCACTTTCACGATACCAGCGAAACCGCGCCGGTGAAGAAACCCGGGGCGATCAACGATAATCTCTACCTTCGCCCCAACGCCGCCAATCTAGCCGCATTTCTGTATCGGCTGCAACAGGAGCATCCGCACCATTACGAAATGATCCGGGACGCAGTCCGGATGGTAGCGCCTTTCTTTGACGACTTTCTGCTGCGCCCCATGCCGGGGAACGAAAACCTGATCCGTTTGGAGTGGCGCGCTCGCGGGTCGGATTTCCCGTTCATAGCCCATCATCTTTCCGATGGAACGCTGCGCTTTATTTGTCTGGCAACGCTGCTCTCCCAGCCGGTCCTTCCTGCGACGGTGTTGATTGACGAGCCGGAACTGGGCCTTCACCCCTATGCCATCGCCATCCTGGCCGAATTAATGCGCAGCGCGGCGACCCGGACTCAACTGATCGTGGCGACCCAGTCGGTTACCCTGGTCAATCACTTTGAGCCGGAAGACCTGTTGATCACCGAAATGCACGACGGAACCAGCACCATCCGTCGGTTGGATGCGGAATCGGTGAATGTGTGGCTGGAGGAATACGCTTTGGGGGAGTTGTGGGAGAAAAATGTCCTGGGAGGGCGTCCCACCCGATGAACGTATGTCGCCTCAATTTTCTCGTAGAGGGACAAACGGATGAGACGTTTATTCGGGATATGCTGATTCCCCACCTGGTCACCCTGGGGGTTTTCGGCTACGTTCGGCGGCTGGAGACACGGCGCACGGGGAGTGCGGTCTACCGGGGTGGCGTTTCCACCTACGCAAAGTTGGAGGGAGATATCCGACGATGGCTTCGGGAGGACTCAGGCGCTTACCTGACCACAATGGTGGACCTTTATCGCCTTCCCAAAGACTTCCCCGGGATGGGAAACGTCTCTCTTTCGGACCCCTATTCCGCAGTCCGAACCCTGGAACGGGAGTGGGGAAATCAGGTCGGAGAGGCCCGGTTTATTCCGTACATTCAAATCTACGAGTTTGAGGCACTTCTGTTCAGCGATGTGGGGGTGTTAGACCACTTGCTGTATCCTGTATGCGGAAAGTCGTTGAAGAGGAATCTGCAGAAAATCCTTGAGATGGCTCAGGGTAACCCTGAGCAGATAGATGACCGGGAACCGCCCTCTAAAAGATTAAAAGCCCTATGCCCGGCCTTTCGCAAAACTTTAGATGGGATCCGTATTGTCCAGCGTATCGGGCTGGAGGGGATTCGCAAACAGTGTCGTCATTTCCATGAATGGCTTTTACGGTTAGAGACTCTCCCTTCAGGAGGTATCCCTTGAAAGACTTCACCGATCTGGCTCTGGAA
>CAKZOY010000495.1 GCA_937138275.1 uncultured Chloroflexota bacterium | reverse complement strand
GCATGCCGTTGTCCACTATGCGGAAGTCGGCCTGAAGGGAGGGAACCGGGCCTTCTTTGAGCGCACCCTGGCCCAGAATATCCTCCGCCGCGTGGAGGTCCTGGGCGGAAAAGGGCGGGTGGAACGCCTCTCCGGGCGGATGCTGGTCCACCTGGACCAACCCTGGGATTTTTCAACCTGGGTGGAGGCGCTGGGTCCGGTTTTCGGTATCGCCCACTTCGCCCCGGCCTACATCGTCCCCCCAGATATGGAAGATATTCGGGCAGCCGTCCTGGAGCACTTGCCCGAGGGGCCTCCCCGCACGTTCCGTATCACCGCCAGCCGGGATGATAAGTCCTTCCCCCTGACGTCGCCGGAGATTCAACGGGAATTGGGCGCGGTGGTGCAGGGGCGGACGGGATGGCCTGTGCGGCTCAAGGGGGCAGACCTGGATATCGGTGTGGAGATTCTCCGCGACCGGGCCATCGTCTATCCGGAGCGGGTGCCCGGCCCGGGTGGACTGCCGGTGGGGGTCAGCGGAAAGGTCGTCCTGCTCCTTTCTGGCGGGATTGACTCGCCGGTGGCGGGGTATTTTGCACTCAAACGGGGGTGCCGCGTCATCCCCATCCACTTTCACAGCCGTCCTTTCGGCGACTGGATGGGTTCGGAACGGCGGGCGCGGGAGATTGTGCGCACGCTGGGACGGTTTGGAATGGAACCGTATCTCTACGTGGTCCCCATCGGCAGGCAGCAGCGGGAGATCACTGTACAGGCACCGGTCGCCTACCGGGTCATCCTGTACCGGCGTTTGATGATGCGGGTAGCGACGGCGCTGGCCCAACGCGAAGGGGCGAAAGCGATATTCACCGGTGAGTCGCTGGGGCAGGTCGCCTCGCAGACGCTGGAGAGTCTGGCTGTGGTGGAGGAAGTGGCGGGACTGCCGGTCCTGCGCCCGCTGATCGGCCTGGACAAGACGGAGATCACCGCGCTGGCGGAGCGCGTCGGCACCTATTCCCTCTCGCTGATGCCCGGGGACGATTGCTGCCAGTTCCTGATGCCCCGTCGGGTGGTCACTCGCCCGCAGCGGGATGGGGTTTTACGGGCAGAGGAAGCAGTGGATATGGACGGGCTGGCTCGGGAGGCACTGGAGGGGGCGGAGAAGCGGGAAGTGTAACCCCGCGTTGTCGCGCAAGGAACACAAAACCGGACCGGGAATTCCGTTCTTGTGGAGGAATGATGATTCTGCGAACGCTCCAGGTGGGGATGATCCAGACCAACTGTTACATCGTCGGGTGCGAGCAGACGCGTCAGGGGGCGGTGATTGACCCCGGAGGCCATCCGGAGCGCATCCTGCGCGCAGTGCAGGACGCCGGTCTAACGATTCGCTACGTCCTGAACACCCACTGCCATTTTGACCATATGGCGGCGAACGCCGACATCGTTGCCGCGACGGGCGCCCCCCTGGCGATCCACCCCGCGGAGCGGCCGCTCCTGGATTCCCGCGGGGGGGCTGCGTGGTTTGGCGTCCCGATAACGCCCAGCCCCCCACCCGACCTGGAACTGACCGAGGGGCAGATTCTGGAAGTGGGCACGCTGCGCCTGCAGGTCCTGCACACGCCCGGCCATTCGCCGGGCAGCGTCACTTTCTACCTGCCCGACGAGGGAGTGGCCTTTGACGGAGACGTCCTCTTCGCCATGGGGGTGGGACGGACGGACCTCCCCGGTGGAGATTGGGATACGCTGATGCGCTCCATCGGGGAGGTCCTGTTTTCCCTGCCCGACGAGACCGTCCTCTATCCGGGCCATGGCCCCCAGACGACGGTGGGGCAGGAAAAGCGGTTCAATCCCTGGCTGTTGTGAGGCCAGTCCTCCGGCCGAGAACGATCAGGGCGAAATGGTCCAGGTCATCTCTCCGCGGATTTCCTGCCCGTATACTTCCTCACTGACCGGGTCGCCGTTGCAGTCGCGCGCGCTCAGGTCATAGACGCCGGCGGGAAGATAGAAAGTGTAGGAGCCGCCGGGGGGAACGGTGTTCTCACCCAGCCAGTCGGTGCCCCAATCCTCGCTCCCGGCAGGAGAGATGAATACGTAGCAGATGGGGACGTCTAACTGATTGATCAGTTCCAGCGAGGCTTCCTCCACGTCCTTCAGCGTCCACGTAATGCCGTCCGCCCCCAGGGTGATATTGTTCTGGATGTCCAGCGGGTTCTCATCGCAGTCGTCAGCGCGCAGGTCATACGTGCCCAGGGGAACCTGAAGGGTGCGAGTTGTGCCCGCAGGGATGGTGCTATCCCGCCCCAACCAGTCGGGGCCCCATTCCTCGCTATCCACCGGTGAGATGAACAGGTAGCAAATTTCGTGGCTGGAATTGTTGACGATGAGCACCGGCGCCCGCTGGATCGGTTCCAGAGACCAGGTCATCT
>CAKZOY010000494.1 GCA_937138275.1 uncultured Chloroflexota bacterium | reverse complement strand
GCCGCCGCCCCGCAAAACCCCATTTTTCTCCCCCCCTCCCCGTGGGGTTGTAGCGGACGTCCTCTGTGACCGGGTGGCGATCATAGATGACGGGCAGATCGTCGCGCTGGATACGCCCGACGCGCTGAAGGCGCGCGCGGCCCGCGCCAATGGGCACAACGTGACCTTGGAGGACGTCTTCATGGAACTGACCGGCAAGAAGTTACGGGTGGAGGAAGAATGAGGGGAATCACCATCCGTCCGGCGACACCCGCCGACGCCGCCGGCATCACCGCCGTCCACTGCAGCCACGTCCGGGCCTGGAGACGGGGCGGCAGGGGGGAAGTCGTCCCCTACGACACCCTCTCCCCCTACGAGCAGTGGCTGCACGGCGGGCCGTGGATGAACGGGGAGACCTGTGCGGCGTACCTGGAGCGCTGGCTGCGGGCGGGGCACCTGGCATTGGTCGCTCTGAGGGGGGAGACCATCGTGGGAGAGGCGGAGTTCGTGGAGGACGATGAGCCGTGGCCCTACGGCTGTGTCCTCCACGTCTCCCTGCTGTTTGTCCACGCCGACTATACGGGGCAGGGCGTGGGGAGGGCGCTGGTGGAGGCCGGGGCCGAACTGGCGCGGGCGCGGGGCTGCGAGGCACTCACCACCCAGCCCGAATCGGAGGCGGAACCGTTTTACCGACGGGTGGGGTTTGAGCCCTGGCTGTGGCTGCGGGAATGGCAGGCCCCGGCGCGGGAGCATCCCCTGCCCGACCGACCGGTCCGGGACGACGACGCCCCTTATCCCTGGGGGTCGGGGCTGGCACTGCGGGTGGGCCGCTACCAGACCGGCCGCCACATGTGGCACGAACTGGCCGAGCGGCCGCTGCCAGAACTGGCGCAACTCCCGTGGGGGCGGTGGCGGGCCCGCCTGCCGGGCGGGGAGAGAGTCTGGCTGGGGCTGCGGGCCCAGCCCCTGGCCCCCTCCCAGGCCGACGGTTTCGTCTGGGCGCCGCCCCAGGCCGACCTGCGGCCCGCCGTGGAGATGTTGCAGACGCTGGCAGCCCGCCTGGGTTTTGCGTACGTGGACCTGCTGCTGGAGGAACCGGACGGCCGAGACCTGGCCGCGGCTCTGGGCCTGGAATTCCAGACCGACGTGACTTTCTGGCGGAGAGAACTAAAGTAGATTTTTGTATTTATCTGGCAGGCACGTTGCTCCCCGAAAGGGATTTACTGCACAAGCCCGCAGAATACCCTCTCTTGCTATCTGGGCAGAACCGGCTATAATAAACGGTAGCCGGAAACCCCGGAGGCCCGTATGACGAGCGACGATGTGCAACCGTCTTCCACCCTGCCCGAGGAGGACTTCTCCCGACTGCTGGACGAATTTTCCCCATGTGCCCACCTACAGGGGGGAGATGTTATCCAGGGGCGGGTGGTGCGCGTGACCCGTGAGGCCATCATTGTGGACGTGGGCGCCAAATGCGAGGGGATTATCAGCGGCCCGGAACTGGAGCGGACAGACCCAAAAACCTTCGCCCGACTGCGACCTGGAGACCGCGTGACGGTGTACGTGGTGGAGCCCGAGGGGCCCGGAGGCGCTCCTATTCTTTCGCTGGCAAAGGCGCAATCCGAGCAGGATTGGAACTACGCCCGCTCTCTTCAGGAGAAGGGCGAAATCGTGGAACTGACCGTCGCGGCCGCCAACCGGGGCGGGCTGATCGTCTACCTGGGGCGGCTGCGGGGATTCATCCCCGCCTCACAACTTTCCCCCTCCCGGCATATCCCCCGCATCTCCGATCCCGAGTGCTTGAAGTGCCTCTCCCAGATGGTCGGCACCCCTTTACAACTCCGGGTGATTGAGGCGGACCGGGAGCGGAATCGTCTCATTCTCTCGGAGCGGGCGGCGGAGGCGCGCCGGGAAGCAGACCAGCGAGAGAGCATCATCAGCACCCTGCGCGAGGGGGAAGTCCGGCGGGGGCGCGTGAGTAACCTGACCCCCTTCGGCGCGTTTGTGAATGTCGGCGGCGTGGACGGCCTGGTCCACCTCTCCGAACTTTCCTGGGGACGGGTGGAGCACCCGAGCGAAGTTCTGCATATTGGTCAGGAATTGGAAGTGATGGTGCTCTCCGTGGACCGGGAACGGTTGCGGGTTTCGCTCAGCATCAAACGGCTGCACCCGGACCCGTGGACGTCGGCCGCGCAGCGCTATCAGGTGGGACAACTGGTGGAGTGCCGTGTCACCCGCCTGACTCGCTGGGGGGCTTTTGCCTGTATCGTGGGCGATGAGGAGATAGAGGGGTTGATCCACGCCTCGGAACTGGACGGCCCCGATAGCGACGCGATTC
>CAKZOY010000493.1 GCA_937138275.1 uncultured Chloroflexota bacterium | reverse complement strand
GCGGAGGTGCAGAGGAGCGGGGGAGCGGAGGAGCAGAGGTGAAGGGAGCACAATCCACGAACTACGCAACACGGAATACGCAACACGGAATACGCAACACGCAACACGCAACACGTAACACGTTGCTGGACCTCTCCTTCCCCGAACTCCAGGCGCTGATGGAGTCGTGGGGGGAGCAGGCATTTCGCGCCCGGCAGGTGTGGGAGTGGCTCTACGTCCATCTGGCCGACGATTGGGAGCAGATGACCAATCTGCCGCGCGCGCTGCGGGAGCGCCTGGCGGCAGAGTACTCCCTGGGCCTTCCGCGCGTCCTGGCAACTCAGGTCTCCTCCGACGGCCTGACCCGCAAAGACCTGCTCCAATTGGCCGACGGCGAAACGATAGAGGCCGTCCTGATGCGTTACGAGCGCCGCCGAACGGCCTGCATCTCCACCCAGGTGGGGTGCCCCATCGGTTGCAGTTTCTGCGCCACCGGGCAGGCGGGCTTTCGCCGCAACCTCTCCGCCGGAGAGATTGTCGCCCAGGCGCTGCACTTCGCCCGCATTCTGCGGGAGGAGGAGCCCCGGCGGGCCGAGCATCCCCTCTCCAACGTCGTCCTGATGGGAATGGGGGAGCCGCTGCTGAACTACGAGGCAACGCTGGAGGCCATCCGCCGCCTGACCGACCCCCAGGGCTTCCGCCTGGGCCAGCGGCACATTACTCTCTCCACCGTGGGCATTGTACCGGCGATGGACCGACTGGCGAAGGAGCGCAACCCCCACGGCGAAGGCCCCCTGCAGATTACCCTCGCCATCTCCCTCCACGCTGCCACCGACGACCTGCGCAACCGCCTGGTGCCGATCAACCGCCGCTACGGGCTGGACGCGCTCTTCGCTGCCTGCCGACGGTACTTTGAGCGCACCGGTCGGCGCATCAGTTTTGAGTGGGTGCTCATCGCCGGGGTCAACGACTCTCCCGCTCAGGCCCAGGCGCTGGCGGAGCGACTCCAGGGCCTGACTGCCTATGTCAACCTGATCCCGCTGAACCCCACCCCGGATTACGACGGGAAGCCCCCCTCCCGCCAGGCGATCGCCGCCTTCACCGCCGTCCTGGAGCGGCGCGGCATCCCCTATACCCTCCGCCTGCGGCGGGGGATTGAGATTCAGGCCGGGTGTGGACAGTTGAGGGGGAAGTTGGGCAGTGGGTAGTGGGCAGTGGGTAGCGGGTAGTGGGCAGCGGGTAGTGGGTAGTGGGGGGCTGCGCGCCTATCGTCCCCCTGCGGGGACGCTGGGCTGCCCCCCGGTCGGCGAAGGCCGACCGTCGGCCGAAGGCCCTCCAGGGGCGACTTTCCGTCGCTGGAATCTTAAATTGACGCCTATGCCTCCGATCCCCCCTTCCTCGTATGGGTAGGTTTTTAAGAGCAGCCCTCCTCGTCCCGCCGTGAATGGCGGGGCTGAAGGGAAAAGAGCGCCTAAGTGCCCTTTTGAGGCTTAGCCTGACCGTTTGCGGTCAGGCGAGAGCGCGATATCGCTCCCGACAGAGCGGAGAAGAAATAGATTTTTTGATTGGGCGGCGAAGCCGCCCAATCAAAAAATCTTCTTCTTATCCCTTGCCCGCTGGGGGATGAAAAAATCTACCCATACAAGCCCCTACATCGGGGCTGTTGGTAGTGCGCCACGGAGCGTAGCGGAGTGGCGCTTCAGCCCCCATAGCAGGGTTTCGCTTTGAACCGGAGGGTTCAGCCTCCAGCGGAGGGTGCCACCTTTGCTCCCTCACCTGGGTGCATTTCAGTTTTATGGCAGATTGCGGGGTAATACCCATTGCGTAGGACCGGGGAATCTCCATCTGCCGCCTGGCGATATCCCGGCTGGACAAATGGTTCGGACAATAACCCGAAATCGTTGGTCGGCAGGCGTTAA
>CAKZOY010000492.1 GCA_937138275.1 uncultured Chloroflexota bacterium | reverse complement strand
TTTTTGGGGCGGCGGCTTCGCCGCCGCCCCAAAAACCCCTCTCTTCCCCCCTCTCCCCCGCCCGCAGGGCAAGGGGGGGAGGGGGGAAGGGGGGGTGAGGGGGATAAAGGGAATCCCTGGCAACCAAGAAAACTTCGGAACGAACGCTCGGACTCCCACCAGGGCAAGGGATGGGATACGACTTTATGGGGCTTTGTTAAAGACCGGGTGATACGACTTTGAGAATCAACATCCATATAACGCTTTGCCGGAGGTTACTCCAAACGCGCAGTGGGCAGAGGAGCAAGGGGGCAAGAGGGGAAAAGGTGGGTGCATTTCAATTCTATGGCAAGTTATACCAATTGCGTTTGGGGATTCAGATTCGTAGACCGACTTTATCGGAGGGGGATTTTTGTACGGGCTTTGGCGCTGGCGGCCTTCGGCCGCCAGCGCCAAAGCCCGTGATTCTTCTCTTCCCCCACTTTTTCAGCATCCTCCACATAGGTGTAAACCCCACCTTAAAGCACTGTTTACAACCCCTTAATCAAAGCGCGGTATAATCAACGTGGCTATCACTCCGAGGGAGATATGGGATGGGGATCAGAGAGCAGGGGGAAATCGCTATCGCGGCGCATCCCGCCGCCTGTGCTGAGCCCCCAAAGGGCACTTTAGCGCCCTTTTCTCCTCAGCCCTGCCGGGCGGGGTGAAGAGGGCCGCCCCAAAAACCTGCCAATACGAGATGGTGATGGCTCCCCCGCCACCCCCTTCCCCTAATTGCAATCTCCGGCAATCGTGGTATCATAGACGCTGTCTTCGCCCTGCGGTACATCCTGTCGGAGAAGTCCTATGGCCCGAACCCGATGGATCCCTGCCCTCTCCATACCTATCGGCCTTCTGCTCCTACTCCTGGCTCTCCTGGGAGTGCCTCTTCCGGCCCGAAGCGCCTCGGTAGTGCTGGACAGGCACCCGGTCCACCGGCTGAACTCTATCTGCTCCATCGTAGTGGACGGAGTGATAGACCCCTGCTATGGTCCTCCCGCCGCCACCGACTCCAACCTGGACGGCAACGGCAATGCCGTGATGGACCTGGTGGAACTCTACATCACCGAGGACTCCACCAGTTACTACTTCGCCTTCACCGTAGATGCCGATATCAGCACCACCAACTGGGGCAAATACGTTATCTACGTGGATACCACCAACGACACCTCCGGAGCGGACCGCGACGCCTGGAACCGCAAGGTGGTGGTGGATGACCCCCACAAGCCCGAATACGGCCTCTATACCTGGGTAGACCAACCGCCCTATGGGGCTAACCGTACCCAATTCTGGCGCTGGACCGGTAGTGGTTGGACTCAGGACGGCTCCCTGGACGCCGCGGCTCTCTCCGCGGGTCCTGTCTCGGTCCTGGAGTGGCGCATTGCCAAAAGTCGCCTGGGGAATCCTTCCACCATCTGGGTGGAAGTATGGTCCACGGGCGCCCTCGGCGACCCCAATGCCCAGGATACCATCAACGACCCGCCGGAAGACTGGAACGCCTGGGACTGGCAAACGACAGCCCGTCTAAAGGTCTCCACCCGCTATCCGGGCGTCCGGCTGGGCGTGACCTACCCGCCGGATGGCCACTTCTTC
>CAKZOY010000491.1 GCA_937138275.1 uncultured Chloroflexota bacterium | reverse complement strand
GGCTGGAAAACAGTCGGCGAAGGCCGACCATCGGCCGAAGGCCCCCAAGGAGCGACTTCCAGTCGCCGGAATCTTAAATTGACGCATATGCCCTTTACCCGATAGTTTTACAGGACGCGGATGAACGCGGATAAACCTAAGTCTGCTGGTAACAGCGTGCGTCTTGATCCAGCCAGCGGCCTGAATTTCATCGGTTCCCGCTTGTCCGGTTCCCTCAACAACGACCTCGCAGAACGCAGTATTCGCAGAGGAACGCGGAGGGCGGGAGGAATCCCGAAACCAGCGGTCATCTATGGTCATCTGCGCCTGTCGCTGCCCATTCTCCTTTTGGCGAATGGGCGGGCTTGTATTCCGGCACAACTCTGCAGCAAGGACAAGAATTAGGTCGCGATCGCCGCTTGCAGGGCAACGATCAATTCGTTCTACCCCTCTCCGCCCCCTCCGGCGTATATATCAGCGTAAAGCAGGGTTAACGAAGTGCAGCGAATCAACGTGCTATTGTGCTCCTCAGACAGAGTTTTGTAGTTGCTGTAACGGGCCTCTCGGTAGTCCTTGATGCGACCTTCCTCAATCGCTGCCTTAATTTCCAGAATGCCGTCGGCCACAGTGTGGCGTGGAGTGAAGTTCAGATGCCTGCGGATCTTCGCGAAGGAGACCCGATAGTTGCGACGGTCCATATCCTCTCCCTGATAGACTACCTCCACGTCGGGCATAAGCCGCTGAATGATATCGCCTATTTCAGCGATACGGTAATTCTGCTCATCAGAGCCAACATTGAAGATTTGCCCCCTCACAACATCCAGCGGGGCATCCAGGCACTTGAGAATGGCTTCCGCGACATCCTCCACATGGACGAAGGGGCGCCACTGGTTGCCGCCGAAGATGGTGATGCGCTTCTCGTAAGTTGCCTTTGCTGCCAGCAGATTGACTACCAGATCGAAACGGGGGCGGGGGGAGAGGCCGTAAACGGTGGCAAGGCGCAGGATGACTGGTGCGAAACGGCCGTCACTCATCGCCAGAAGCATACTTTCAGAGCCGATCTTGGAGCGGGCGTAGAGGGAGACTGGGTTGAGGGCGGAGCGCTCGTCCAGCAACTCGTCACTGGCGCCATAGACGCTACAGGTGGAGGCGAAGATGAAGCGTTCAACGCCGAAGCCCCGTGCGACCTCGGCAATTATGCGCGTAGCAGCCAGGTTGATTTCCAGCGTCAATCTCTCATCAAGGGCGCAGGCCGGGTCGCCGACCAGAGCCCCCAGATGGACCACGGCATCGGCATACTGGAGAGCACGCACCACGGTCTCAATATCGCGCAGGTCGCCGTGGATGAACTCGAAATGGGGCTGTCCGTGCAGGTCACGGATGCCCTCATCGCCGTACACCAGCGCATCCAGAACCGTGACATCGTAGCCGCGGGCGAGCAGTTTGCGTACCAGCACCGAACCGATGTAGCCGGCGCCGCCGATGACCAGGATATTGCGGAGCCTACGCCTCTCAGGCCTGCCCCAGATGCTCGCCTCGGCCCAGGTGGCCTGCCGCCAGAGGGCAGAGAAGACCCGCAGGCCGCCGACCAACACGGCGCTGAGGAGCCAGCTGCCCAAGAGGACACTGCGGGGGAGGGGGGTCAGGGCGTGGATGAAGTACGAGAGGAAACCGAAGACCAGATAACTGACCGTGACCGCCTGGAAGATGAGCAGGGCCTTGTACCGACCGCGGTAGGAACGGCCGTAGGTGTAGAAGCCGCTGAGGTAGAAGACCACCAGGCAGACCAGCGTCAGCAGCCAGGCTGACGAGCGGTAAGCGTGGACATACTGCTGCCAGGTCCTCGTGTAGAAGGCGACAGAGGCCTCTGGGTTCCCCTCACCCGTGACGACCATGAAAAGGAACCGAACCACCAGAGCGGTGATCAGGGACAGATTGACCATCACCGCATCAGCGACAATGCGTTCGAGCATTTCCAAGGTGAGGCGCTTGGGTAGCCGCATTGGCTAACTCCTCTGGGGGCCGCTGCCGGCAGGTGAGCATTCGGCCACTGCGCGACGCACATCTTCGGCGTGATCGTGAATCCGCTCGACAGCGTGACAGATGCCCTCCACAATGGCCTGATCCATATGGGACCAGACCGGCAGGCTCAGGCTCCGGCGGGCCACCTCGTCGGTGACTGGAAGGGCGTCAGAGTAATGTGGGTAAAGATGACGGTACGCCCCGTGGGCGTGCACTGGCGGATCGTGATACTTGCGGATATCTACGTTCTCGGCCTGCAGTGCCAGGGCCAGTTCGTCCCGGGTGAGCCCAAACCCCCGTTCATCCACCAGCAGGGAGAAATCCTTGTAAGAGCAGCGGTCTTCTGGGTGAATACTCTGGAAGGCGAGCCCTGGGAGGCGGCCCAGCTGCTTGCGGAAGGCATCGGCCACACGATTGCGGCGTCGGGCGTTTTCCTCCAGCATCTCCAGGCTCTTGAGGCCGAGGATGGCGTTGAACTCAGGCATACGGGCATTGAGACCGGGGAAGTCGCTACCATAATCGCCGGGATTGCCGTACTCCCGGCCCACGCGGACGTGGCTGGCCAGGTCATCGCGGTTCGTGGCCACCACGCCCCCCTCGCCAGCCACCAGCAGTTTGGTGGGGCTCAGGGAGAAGACCTCCGCATCGCCGGAGCCGCCCACGGGTCTCCCGCGGTAGAGGGAGCCGAAGCCGTGTGCGGCATCGAAGATGAGCCTGAGCCCATAGCGGCGGGCGATCGCCTCCAGTTCAGCCACCGCCGCAGGGTTACCGAAATTATGGACCGCGACGATGGCAATTGTGCTTTTGGTGATCGCCGCTTCAACCCTGGCCGGGTCTATGTTCCAGGTGCCGGAGTCAATATCCACAAAGACCGGTTCGGCGCCAACCCAGAGCAGGGGGTGGACGGTGGCCATAAAGGTGAAGGACGGAACGATGACCTGCCCCTTGAGGCCGAGGCCCTGGTAGGTCAATGCCAGCCCCAGCGTACAACTGGAGACGCACACGGCGTGTTTGACGCCGAGGTAGTCGGCCAGCCGCTCCTCGAACTGGCGGAGGTACCTGCCCTTGGTGAGCATGCCGGTGGCGAGGATCTCCCTGACCTGGGGGGCTATCGTCTCGTAATCGGGCAAAGTAGGCTGGACAATGGGCAACCTCTCAGAGAACAAAGGAGTGCCCCCCAATATGGCGGGTTTATCGCTCATACCATCCCTCCTGTCTTGTCTTGATGATCCGGGCCGGCACGCCCACCGCCGTCACGTTGGGCGGGATGTCCTCCACCACCACGGCCCCGGCGCCGATGATGCTCCACGAGCCGACGGTGATGCCCTGGACGACGTTGGCCCCCATGCCGATGTAACTGCCTTCGCCTACGGTAACGTTGCCGGCCAGGTGGGCGCCGGGGTTGATATTGCACAGGTTGCCGACATATGTATCGTGGCTGACAGTGACAGCGACGTTTAGGGTGACGTGATCACCGATCACAGCGCCGGTGTTCACGACGACGTTTGGGAAGATTACCACCCCCTGGCCAATTCGGGCCCGGGGCGAGATGCAGGCCCGTGGCGACACCACGCTGGCGAAGCGAAGGCCCAGACTTGCAGCCCGGTAGAAGGATGCCGACAATAACCCAGGTATGACCACCAGCGCCTAAAATAAGCAAGCATAGCCACAACGCTATCCCTTCCGCTGTATTGGACGGGCAGGAACACCTACAACAACTTGACCCGCAGGGATAGATCTAATGACACAGGCTCCTGCGCCGATCACAACGTCATCGCCGATAACGATGGGTTCTTCCTGTGTGCCGTTGATGATAACTGCACCAGTGCCCACATAGACCCGCTTCCCCAGATGCACGCACCCAGACACGTGCACACCCGGTGCCAGCGTGGTGAAATCACCCATCACGACATCGTGTCCAATTGTACAATCCAAGTTGATCTGCACATGCTGGCCCAGAGTGATGTTAGTGGTGAGGATGTTGCCTGCGCATATCACCGTTCCAGCACCGATCTCAATCCAGGGCGAACGCTCGACACGGGGATGTATAATGGTTGCAAAGTCAAAACCAGCCTTAGAGGCTTGCTCCATTAAACGCTGTCGCGTCTGGGGAGAGCCTACGCCCCCTACAACTTTCGCAGTCGGAAACCGTGAAAGGGCCTCCTCTAATCCCATAACCGGAATACCGTTCAAAATTCGACCGTGGGCTGCTTCATTGTCATCAATGAAGCACACAACTTCGTACAGTTCTGCTCCCACGTTACAGGCTTGAACCAGCCAGGCAACTTCTCTGGCAAATCCTCCTCCTCCATAAATCGCAATCTGTGTAGGGGCCATACATACCTCCTGTATTCCTGCATATTATTCAGTATATCCCCCTCTCTCAGAGGATTGAGAGCAAGATATGATTAGGATATATTGCTTATCTATCGTCCCCCTCTGACATCATCACTTCGGCCTTTGTAGAGGCCTCGGCTGTATCGCCGTGAGATTGTAAGCCGGTAAAAGGGGGCATCGTGGCGTAGCCTTCAGCACTCACTCCCTCCCGCTTCAGCACCTGCCAGGCCGTCCGGAGCAGGATCTTGAAATCCAGCCACAGAGACCAGTGCCCCACGTACCAGGCATCCAGGGCGAACTTTTCTTCCCAGGAGAGGATGTTGCGGCCGCTGGCCAGCACCGGGCCGGCCATCCCCGGGGGCATCTCGTGGCGCCGCCACTGTTCGGGGGTATAAAGGTCGCGATACTCCACCAACAGCGGGCGGGGTCCAACCAGGCTCATATCCCCCTTCAGCACATTGAAGAGTTCCGGCAGTTCGTCCAGGGTAGTGCTGCGCAGGAAACGGCCCAGGCGAGTGAGGCGCTGTTCGTCGGGGAGGGGATTGCCCTGCTCGTCTCGTTCGTCAGTCATCGTGCGGAATTTGTAGATGGTAAACACCCGCCCCCGATGGCCGATGCGGGGCTGGCGGAAGAGGACAGGAGGGCCCATAGTCAGCCATATTAGCAGGGCCACCAAAAGGAACACAGGAGAGAGAATCAAGAGAAGCAGGCACGAAGCGAAAATATCAAGAAGGCGTTTGAGAGCCATTTGGAGCCGATAGTTCATTCTTACTTCCCCCTCCAGAGCCGAAGTCCTTCGGTGAACTCCCCTACTTCTCAAGGCTTCCTCACAGCCTCCAGACAATCCATCAACTTCTCCGCCAGGCGCGGAATGGCATGATGCTTCTCCACATACTCCCGTCCACGACGGCCCATTGCCTCCTGCTCTTCCTGGGGCATCTGGTAGAGCCGGATCACGGCTTCCGCCAGAGCCTCCGGATCCCGCGGTGGGACGGTAAAGCCACAGCGAGACTCTTCAACCGGGTTGTTTGAAGCTGCCCCAGCAAAGATGACAGGCCTTCCTGCAGCCATGTAGTCAAAGAGCTTGTTAGGACTGACCCCGTATCTTAAGACCTCGGCCTTCTCCAAGTTAAAAATGAAGGTATCAGATTCGTGCAGGGTTTCTGAAACCTCGCTCTTCGGCACCGGAGCGCGGAAGTCTACATTGCGAAGGCCCAGTTCCTTGGCCAAAGCCATAAGCCGGGGCTTCTCCGGGCCATCTCCGACCAGAATGAATCGGATCGCCTGAATGCCCCGGTCTTGGACAACTCTGGCCGCGTGAATGAGCCCATCAAGGGCATTGGCCTGCCCATGGGCCCCAAGATACATCACTTTGAAGACTTCGTCAGGGGATTTGGAGGCAGCGAGACCCTCAAATCGCGAAAGATCCACGCCGTTGGGGATCCAGACGATCTTTTCTTGACTAATGTCGCAAGCGGCAATGTATTCTTTCATCTGTGGCCCCAGGACGATGATTCGCTCCGCCTGGTGGTAAAGGAACCGCTCCAGGACTTGCAGGGCTTTGGTGATCGGATGCTGTTTGCTAAGTTTTTTTAAGTCCACGATGACCTGGGGCCAGAGGTCCCGCACTTCCATCACGAATGGTACACGATAGCGCTTGGAAACCAGGTAGGCTGCCAATGGCGTGAGAAGGTGAGGAGAGGAGCCAATCACCACATCGGGCCTTCCCGTGTCAGGAGCGAGCGTGGTAACCCTTTGGCCAAGCCGCCAGACTCGAATCGTGAAAGCGACCATATTCCGCACCCGGCGCCAGTCATTCCGCTGATACGGAGGCGTGCGGACCCAAACGAACTGGACGCCATCAAAATCTTCAATCTTCCACTGTTCTCTATGCTTCAGGCGTGTCTCACGATGAACGTAATGGTGGAAACTCGTAGCAAAGATCGTCACCTTGTGTCCTTGCCGCACAAGTTCCCTGCCCAGGTCGCAGTGTCGTGTCCCTCCAGGAAGATCCGGTGGGTGCGCATATTGGTTAAAGATCCAGATATTCATCTATGTCCGCTCCTTTTGATTTCTTCCAAAAGCGTACGGGTATTTTCAACTAAATTGAAATATCCCCGAACTCGCATTCTGCCTGCTTCTCCAATTTCCTTTCTCAATTTGTCCTCCTTCATAAGCTTCTCTATGGCTTCCGCCAGTTCTCTTGCGTCTTTTTCTCTTACTATGATTCCCGCTTTACCGGAGAGTAACTCTGGTATGCCTCCAGTATCAGTGGAAACCACTGGTATTCCATAAGCCATCGCCTCCATTAAGGCTACTGGAATACCCTCCTTCTCTCCTTTGTCGGTCACAATGCTGGGAAGAATCACTGCGTCTATTTCTCCGTGACTGTACATTTGAAGCAACTCCTCATGAGGCAGGCCGCCAACGAGGGTGACAACCTCTCCTAAACCAAGTTTTGCAATTTGCCTGCGGATTTCTCCCTCAAGAGGACCTTCCCCAATGAGCAGGCACCGAAAGTTCCTGATATCCCTATTTACAAGCAACGCACAGGCTTCTATGAGAAAGAGATGGCCTTTTATTGGCAATAGATTGGCCGGGCACGCGAACACAAACTCGGAGCGTGATGGGCGCAATTCTATGATTGCCTTTTCGGGCAACCGCACTCCCATATGGATGACCTTGACTTTATCGTAATATGTTTCCCCTACAAGTTGGAGAACCTCACGCCGGCCGTTCTCGTTTATACATCGCGCAAAGGAAGCACGTCCTACCTTCAGTTTGAGCAAATTGTTTTCTGCGATGTCCCAACGGTGAAGGGTAAAACTCCATGGGATGCCAGTGAGTTCCGATATTACCCAGGCCATGCTTGCTGTGGTAGAGCCCCAGTGAGCGTGGATGTGATCCACTGGCTCTTTTTGCAACAAACCCGCAACAAAGATCGCTTTTGGAACAACTGCCAGGTTTTTAACCAGGATCTTTAGCGTTCGTGAATGGCATATCATTCGACCTATGATTCCCCACAAGCGGAGATTCAAAGCCACTGCCTTCAAGAAGTAGAGAAATATTTGCCAGTTAAACAACGGTAGCCATATCGCCCGGTCAGAAATCTGCCGGGCTGAGCCGTGAAAAACTTCCCTTGGAGGGTTCCGGGGCACAATTAGGAGGTCAACGCCAAGTTCAACAACTGCAAGCATCTCCTCCAACACAAAGGTCTCCCCTCGCCCGAAAGGAGTGTGTGCTGTTATGTATGCAATCCTCATCTTATAAGTATTGCCTCTCCCGGTTCCTTAAGTTTTTGGATCGCCTTAACAGAAAAGGCCCTGACCAGATTTTTCCATGATTCTTGATACTTGATCCAGCGCGCTCCGAATTCAGTAATGAAAGGGTCAGCATCCACTAGCGCAAGCGCCGTAAGCTGATGAATATGCAAATCATGGTAAAAAGGGCTGCTTAAGTGACTGCGCACGTCGTAATAAGACCAATAGCCTGCGTCATATTCCCTCAGATGCACTTTCAAAGTCTCCAAGGAGATCCTGAAAAGCTCGAAAGCGTTGTTATCTTTGAATGCAAGCCAGTAATCATAAAGTCCAAAGAGGGCAAATATCCATCCGTTCAGAATAGTAGAGCGGGGAATAGTTGGCATTTCCTCCAAAAATAGCGATTCCCCTTCAATAATTGCGGTGCCTCCCTTCTCTAAGGGACTACACACGAGATCAAATGCTTGCCTTGCCCCCTCAGCAAACTTGGGGTCCCCGGTCAACTTCCACGCTCGCACCAGAGCCGATATACATTCGCCCTGAGTCATCGCAGAATAGGGTGAAGGAAGACATAAACCCAGTTCGGACCAAACAGGCCAACCGCCCTGGTTGTCCTGATGAGTTAAAAGCCAGCGGCAAAGCTTAAGGAACTTTTCTCTTTCCGCCTCATCGGAGGTTAGCATCCAGTTATCCCAGTGCCCAAGGGCTTTTTGCACAATCGTCGTGGCGAAATAAACTCTGCGCCCATCGGCTAAGACATTGACCGGAATTCCTTCTTCATCGGTGTAGCCATTCCAATTGGTTTTTGCTGTTAGGTCGTTGAAATAACCGACCAGTTCATTGGGACGGAAGGCTTTGCCCATACACTGTGGCTGGTGGTAGTAACTTCGCCCAACCAGCACCTTTGCCCACCGCACAAACAAGCAAGGCCATCTGGCAAGCCTCATCATGCCCGTCCACGCTCCCTCAAGAGTTTTAAGTACAAAGCTTCATATCCCTTGGCAGTCCGGGATATGTCAAAGTGCTCAATGGCCCGCTGTTGCCCGGCTTTTCCCATGCGCTGGCGAAGGTCGGGATCCTTCGCCAAGCATAGGATGGCCTTTGCCAACGCTCCATGGTTTCGAGAAGGAACAAGTATGCCACTCACTCCATCCTTAACCAGCTCTGGAACGCCTCCTACAGCTGTGGCAATAACCGGTTTACCGGCTGCCATAGCTTCCAGAACGGTCAACGGCACCCCTTCCCACTCAGATGGGAGAAGAAACACATCCGCTTCGCTCAAGAGTTTAGGTACGTCTTCCCGTATGCCCAAGAATGTAACATTCCTCTCCAATCCCTTCTCCTTTACCAATGTTTCCACTTGGTCTCGCAAAAGACCGTCACCAACAAGCCAAAGCCTCATTGCTGGGTATTCCTTTAAAGCCATCGCAAATGCTTCTACGAGAAGAATGTGGTTTTTTTGAGGTGCAAATCTTCCTATATGAAGCAATATGACATGTTTCTTTTTAGCGTCATCCTGCAATGCGTTGGAGATAAAATGCCTGGTGGGGATTCCATTGTAGATCACTGGTGTATGGATACCACGCCCGTAGAGAGCTTGGACAGTCTTTGCCACCTCTTGTGAGACGCTCACGGGGACAACGCCTCCCACCCGGAAAGCAATCCAATGCACCATTTTCCCCACCCAGTCAACCTCTTTTGGGGCTACGCTGTGGACCGTGTGAACGCGCACCGGAATGCGGCAAAAAAGTGTTGGCAGAAGGGTGTAACGCAATACGTAACAATGGGTATGAATTATATCTGGTCTAAACCCATCCAAGGTATTGTATAATTGGAAAATAACTTTGATATCTAGTCCTATTCTCTTATTAAGGTGGAACACCTCAACACCTGCGTTTGAAAGTTGCGTACTTTGAGAAATAGCGATATCCTTGTTAATGCCCTTTGGCGGATAAAGCGTAGCCACCCCGACGTCAAAATTCAAGTTCACCAGATATCTGCACAGATTCACAACTAAAAACTCAGCTCCGCCCGCCCCAAACGTTGGTATTATATGAAGTATGCGCAGTTTTTTAGCGCCGTTTGCCATTTTACTGACCCCCATGCTGTTTTTAAGTGCTTTTTCACAAAACAGATCTTGACTTCTAGGCTGCAGCAGCCAAAAGTTTGGACAAGGCTTTGTCATGCCGGT
>CAKZOY010000490.1 GCA_937138275.1 uncultured Chloroflexota bacterium | reverse complement strand
GTGTGGACGTGGCGGTCGGTGTAGGGGTCTGCGTCGCCGTCGCCGTCGGTGTGGACGTGGCGGTCGGTGTAGGGGTCGGCGTTGCCGTCGCCGTCGGTGTGGACGTGGCGGTCGGTGTAGGGGTCTGCGTCGCCGTCGCCGTTGATGTGGGGGTGGGTGTGAAGGTTGGCGTCGGCGTCCATGTGGCGGTCGGGGTGTTGGTAGGCGGCCACCACTGGGTGGGCGTGGGCTCCAGCGTCGGCGTCGGCGGGGCAGGGGTATACGTCAGGGTAGGAGTATTGGTGACCACCGTCGGCGCCGGCGTGGGGCGCTCGGGGGTAGAATAGAGGTACAGCAGCGAGAAGCCCAGACAGTAGCAGGGGATGGTCAGCAGGATGATCCCCAGCAGGGCCATTTGAAGAGGGGTCAACCGACGATTCTCTTGCGTTTCCGTGGTCATACGTGCTTTATGATAGCACTGATGCCGATGGTTGTCAATTCACTTGACAACTATCGTCGCCTGGATATAATATAAGTCAACGGGCGACGTAGCTCAAAGGTAGAGCAGGGGACTCATAAGCCCTTGGTTGGGGGTTCGAATCCCTCCGTCGCCACTGGGAGTTAGGTTTGGATGCCCCACCAGGCAGGTGGGGCATTTGTGTTTTTCGGCAATGGCGCGGGATTGAGGGACTTCGTCGCATAATCCGGAAAGGGCTGGAGAGGGGGGTTTGTGGGGGCGGCTCCGCCGCCCCCACAAACCCCACACCCCACCCTTTTCCCATGCAGGGTGAATTGCTGTGCAAGCCCGGCACGCCCGAGCCATTTGACAAACAGGCCGCCTTCAATATACTTGACAATCAGGCACCCAAGCGCCATTTCACCACAGTTTAACATGCCCCCAAGGGCACCATAAAGCATGAAAATAGCATCCTGGATACCACGATCCGGCAGTCACTCCGATGGGTAGTGATTCTGAGCAAATGCCCCCTCACCCCCCTTGGTCCCCCCTCTCCCCTTGCCCTGCGGGCGGGGAGAGGGGGGATAAAGAGGGGTTTTGCGGGGCGGCGGCGAAGCCGCCGCCCCGCAAAACCCATTTTTCTCCCCCTCCCCGTAGGGTTGCGGACGATCCGTCCGCCCTCGCAGGGAGGGGCAAATGAAACCGGCAAGAACTGGACGATCAGGTTTATCCCTACCTATCGGAGCGACCACCCACGAGCCGAACCGCAGTTTATTTTCAGACCAGGATTGCGGCGAGCGCCAGATTTTGCAACCCGGTAAGGTACCGAAACCGGTCCGACAATTGGGGGAATTGCTCACCCTGCGCGACCGGGAGGGGGCCGTGGTGGATACGTATGGGGTGCCGTAAATCGCCCTCTCGGCAATGCACTTGTACCGATAAAACTACCTTTCAGGAGGAACAGATGTCAATGAAAATACGCTGGCTATGTCCTTCCATCATCCTCATCATAGCCATCATGAGATGGGGGTTGACAGGTAAGACCGTCGCCCTGACCAGCGCTTTTGAATCGCCACTTGTTGGTTCATACGCGGTGCAACCGTTCATGTCCCCTCTAGTTATCCAATCTTCCGGCACCAACCTGCTCATCAACGGCGATATGGACGGCGGCGGAGGCCGGTATCCCTTCTACGGGCGACCGACGAACCACTTTGTCACCGGGATGTGGTATGAGTGGTTCTGGAACGCAGCGATCCCTGAATTCATTGACGGGGGACATCCCCACCACAACGAATGTTACCCACCTCCCCCCCTCGAAGTGGGCTGCCACGATATGGATAACCACTCCCAAGGGTATATCCGTTGGGGCGATGGCTACGTGGCTGGCATCTATCAGCCGGTCGTGGTCAATCTATGTGTAAATTACCGGTTTGAAATTTATCACAAAAACCAGCCGGACCCTGGATACATCTCCAAAATTGGGATAGACCCTACAGGTCAGATTCTGCCCCCCTATGCCGAGCAAGAACGGGATTTGTACCCAGATAACTGTCCGCCGGATTACCAATCGGAATGCCCGAATCCAGGGGTGAGCACACCGAGTGATCTCCCTCCAAACATCATCTGGTCATCAGAGGTCCACAACGTATGGAATTGGCAAAAACTCTTCATCACCGCCGAGGCGGTCTCCACCACGCTTACCGTGTGGACATATACGGATGCCCGGAACGTTCAGATAGCGTCTAAGTCCACATATTGGGACTACGCGTCCCTGGTAGAAGTGCCCTTCCCCGGGAACCGGCTGCCGCCGCCATCGTCTATGACTCCATCGGGGTTCATCACTAACGTGGTGACCCAGACAGTGCTGGATTTCCTGATCGTTGAGTGGGATACTCTGGCACCGGCATCCTCCCAGGTATGGTATCGTTTCATCACGGAGACCACAACTATTACGCCAACCGGCGCGTATTTTGTGTATCTGCCTCTGGTAATTAAACCGCTGAGCGGAGAGGGCTACCCGTTCGCCACATCGCTGGACACGACGCCCAAAACTCGCCACCGCGCGGCAATCCCGAATGTCCGGGAGGGCGACCGGATAGAATTCGTCGTCCTATCCCGCCACCCGCTGAACAACGCGTGCCGGACAGAGTTCTTTGAACCGATACAGGTCACCATCGGTCCCATACCGCCCATTCAGCGGCTTTACCTGCCCCTGGTGAGCAAAGGACGCTGAGTGGAGATATGAAGAAACCGACCCTGATAGTTCTTCTGGCGCTCTTTCTGCTGTTGGGGACTACCTACGGCATAATGATCCCCCCTTTTGAGAACCTGGACGAGGTGGAGCACTTCGGGGTCGTCCGATATGTAGCGGACACCGGACGTCTGCCCGTCCACGGTGATCCGAGCGAAAAGGCATACCACTACCGGCAGGAGGCCTCTCAGCCGCCGTTGTATTACCTGCTCTCCGCTGCACTGGTGCAACTGCTGGGCCTGCGGGCCGATGACGCCGAGTTCTGGCGCTTTAACCCCCGTATCGCCTGCGGGCCCAACGCGCCGAATTTCTACGAGAACAGGGCCGTCTTTTATCACAACCCCCACCGGGAAGGATTCCCCTGGCAAGGAACTCTGCTGACATTACACGTCCTGCGGGTCTGGTCCACCCTCCTGCAGGCCATCACTATTGCGGGGACCTACGCTCTGACCCGCCGGATGTTTCCCCGGTCCCCTTGGGCAGCCCCCCTGGCGACCGCCACGGTCGCCTTCAACCCCCAGTTCCTCTTCGTTGCCAGCGGGATCAATAACGATAACCTGGTCACGCCGCTGGCGACTCTGGTACTGTTCGGACTGGTTGGCGTGATGCAGAGGGGCCTTTCCTGGCACCGGAGTCTGGGAATCGGAGTCGGGGTGGCGCTGGCGGGACTCTCCAAACTGAGCGGCTGGCTACTGGCACCGCTGGCGGGATTGGTCCTTCTCGGCGTGGCCCTTCGCTCCCGCCATCGGTGGTTTCTCTCTGCGCTCACGCACATCGGCCTCATTGCCCTTCCGGCCGTTCTCCTCGGCGGCTGGTGGTTCTGGCGTAACTGGCTTCTCTACAGCGACCCCACTGCCCTGGCACCGATGCTGGAACTGGTGGGGCTGCGAGGGTCCCCCATCTACCCCTGGAACGAGTTCGGGCTGGTTTTTCGCTCGTTCTGGGGACAGATTCCCTGCTCCTTTTATCCCGAACCGTTCTACATCCCGTATATTCTGCTGACGGTCGCGGGAACAGCAGGGGTCTTCCTGTACTGGGCACGAAACCCTGAGGAGCGGTGGAAAATTATCCTCCTGGCGGGGTGGATTTTACTAGTGCTGGTCGGCTGGATTCAGTGGAACCTCACCACCCCGGCACCCGGTGGTCGGCTTCTCTTCCCCGCCTTTCCCGCCTTGGCGATCCTCTGGGCTCTGGGGATCGGGATGTGGGGACGCCCTCGCCTCGCCACCATCCTGACCATCACCGGGCTGGCCTTGCTGGCCTGGGGGACGGTAGGGCAGATCATCCCGGCCTTTTTCGCCCCTCCGCCGCTGATTCGGCCCGAACAGGCCCGCTGGACTCACTCCAGCGATGCTGCCTGGAAGGAAACACCGGAGGACGAATCTTTCACCATCCGTCTGCTGGGATACGATGTCCATCTGGATGACCGGGAATTCACTTTAGATACGACCCTCTACTGGCAGACCGCTCGTTCCCTTTTTGAGGACTACTTCCTGGCCCTGCAACTGGTCTCTCCGGTCCCTGGGGATGATACCCTGCGCTGGACATACGACTCTTGGCCCGGCGGCGGGAACTACCCCACTTCCGCCTGGCTTCCCGGCAAGGTCATTCGGGACCGTTATCGGTTCCGCCTTCCGGTCGCCGATTTCCCCACCCAGGCCTGGGACCTTCAGTTAGTGCTCTACGAAGGCCCCAGCATGCGCCGTTTGCCCCTTTTCGTCGGGGGTATCCCCGCCGAACAACTGATCCTCGGCCGCTACCGGCTGCCGGGGAAGGAACCGACCTGTCCGGAATCCGCCCGTCTGAGCGCAGATGTGCGCCTGGGGGAGAGCGTTGCCCTCACCCATGCCGAAGTAGTCACCGATAGCAACGGCGTTCGGGTCACCCTCTGCTGGAAGAGCATCGCCGCGCTGGACCGGGATTATCAGGTCTTCGTCCACCTGTACGACGCCTCCGGCGCCTGGGTGACGGCCGGGGACGGACCGCCGATGAGCGGGGCATTTCCTTCCTCGCTGTGGAAACCGGGGGATACCGTTCTGGACGTTCACTACCTGCCCTTTCTTGTAGAGGGCGGCCGGGTCGCCGTGGGGATGTACCATCTGGAAGACGGCACCCGCTTGCCCGTCACCATTGGGGGCGTCCCGATCCCGGATGCCGCCATTCCCATCTGGCCGGTGCGACCGTGATAAAAGCCAGAGCGTTTCTCCTGCCTATCCCCTTGCTGATCCTCTTCTGGCTGCTTGTTCTCTTCGCCGCTCGTTCAACGTCTATGGTGGTGGACGAGGGGCTGCACATCGCCAGCGGGTACTCCATTCTGCGCACAGGGGATTACCGCCTGGTGGAAGAGCACCCTCCCCTGGTGAAGATTTGGGCTGCCCTGCCCCTCCTACTCGTCCCCGACATTCCGGACCCCCGCCAGTTTTCGGCCTGGGAAGAGGCGCTCGCCAGACCAGAGGAGAGCGTCCCCCTGCTATGGATGGCGCAAAAGATTGTTGCAGCCTATACGCCAGTAGATCGTCTGGTTTTGCCTGCCCGGGCGATGGCCGCGCTGATGGGCCTGCTTCTGGCCTCCGTGGTCTACCGCTGGGCGACAGACCTGGGGGGCGAAAAGAGCGGCCTTCTGGCGCTCTTCCTGCTGGGGCTGGACCCCAACATCCTGGCCCACTCGGCCGTTGTCGGCACCGACCTGGGCGCCGCGACAATGGTCGCCCTATCCCTGTTCCTCTTCGCCCGCTGGCTTCGCCGACCGACGACTTCCCGTCTGCTGGTGGCAGGAATCGCATTGGGACTGGCCCAGGGGACAAAAACTTCGGCTATAATGCTCCTGCCCATCGTTATCCTGCTGGGAATCCTGGTCTACGGACGCCGCTCGGCGAAAGTCCTCGCCCTTCTCCTGGGGACGGCTGCGCTGACCCTCTGGGCGCTCTATCGCTTTGAAATGGGCCATCTACCGGGGACCCTGATCCCTATCCCTGCCGCCAGCCACCTCATCCCCTGGCGGCGGCTGAGCCAGCACATGGGCTACGGACACCCAGCCTTCCTCCTGGGGGAAAACCGGATGTATGGATGGTGGTACTACTTCCCGGTCGCCTTCGTCCTGAAGACCCCGATCCCAACCCTGTTGCTCCTGGGGTACACTTTTACCCTGACGGCCGTTTCCCTTGTGCGCCGGCTCACCCGGAAACAGTGGCTCCCCCTCCTGGAGCGCTGGGGTCCCCTGATGCTGTTCCCCCTTCTTTATGGGGCCGTTTCCCTCTTCAGTTCCCTGAACATCGGCTACCGACACCTGCTACCCATATTACCTTTTCTCTTTATCCTGATCGGCCGCTTTGCCATTGGAGAAAATCCCAGACAACAACACAATTCCCCCCTCTTACGCCTTACTCTTTACGTTTTAGTCCCCTGGCTATCCATCGGCACCCTCCGGATCGCCCCCCATTACCTGGCCTTCTTCAATGAACGGGCAGGAGGTCCGGAGAACGGCTGGCGGTACCTGGCGGATTCCAACACCGACTGGGGACAGGGATACAAAGACCTGGCCCGTTTTCAGCGAGAAAAGGGAATAGAAAAAGTCTACCTTTCAGCATTCATTCCTTCGTACGATCCGGCAATTTACGGGGTGACCTACGAGCCCCTCACCCCGATGTTGGGGACCACCCCACCGGTGTTCCCTTCGCGGTTCAATCCCCCGCCCGGAGATTACGTCATCAGCGCTACCACCTTAGATGGCATCCCTCTGGTGGACCCGGAGATGTATGACTGGTTCCGCAAAAGGGAGCCCGACGCCCGCATCGCCCACGTCCTGTTTTACTACCGGGTGCCTCCCCAGGACCCGCCGCCCCGATGGGTCGCTCAGTGCACAATGCCCGTTGCTCCGCTTTCCCCGGAGGCCATCGCGGAAGGATTCGGGAGGACCGACCTCCGGCTGGCCGAATGGGATTGTACCCAGGCCTGGCTATATCCGGAAGGGGGAAAATCGGCGGGATGGTACGTTTTCTACAGGGACCCGGCAACAGAAATTCCTTTCACCCGCCTCCACCTGGCTTCAGCCCGCCTTTCCTACGAACAGAAACGGCGCAGCGGCACGCCGCCGTTTCGGGTGTACGAATGGTCGGCCGACACCGCCTTACCTATACCGGAAATTCCCCCAACAAAGACTTCCCCCATACCTCTGGACGGCCCGCTCACATTCCTGGGGGCAACGACTTTTTCGGAGAAAGACACATTGAACGTAGAAACGTGGTGGCGGGTAACCCAGGGACCGATTACCCGCCCTCTTTCCATTATAGGTCATCTCGTGACTTCGGATGGTAAAGTTCTGGGCCAGAATGACGGACTGGGGGTCCCGTCGGTAGTCTGGCAGCCAGGGGACATCATCGTTCAACAGCACCGTTTCCCCCGGCTGCCAGATACCGAAGTCTGGATTCGCACGGGTGCTTACTGGTTGGACACAATGGAGCGATGGCGCTTGACCGATCATCCCGAAACAGATATACTGGTAGTGAGACTCCCTTAAAGTGGCAGGAAGAAAACGGGTGACGAGCAAAAAGTGGCTCTTTGCTTCGTTGTTGCTTCTTCTCCTGTTCAGCCAAACATTGGCGCATGCCCGCGTCGCGTCCCTGACTTTTGACGAAGGGCCCCACCTGGCTGCCGGTTATGCTTACCTGCGTACCGGCGACCTCCGACTGCAACCGGTGCACATCCACCCCCCGCTGGCGAACATTTTGGCTGCCGCTCCGTTGCTGCTGCAGATGGACCTCCCTGACCCCCGCTCCGTAGGTGGCTGGGAAATCGCCAGTCTCTCCGCCATCACCGATACCATCATCTGGCAGTATCCCCATCCGGCCCGATTGGCCATAGCCGGACGCTTCCCGATCACTTTAATGACCCTTCTGCTGGGCGCGGTGGTCTTCCGCTGGGCCAGCGATCTGTTCGGAACCTGGGGAGGAACTCTCGCTCTGACCCTCTATGCTTTTGACCCCAACATCATTGCCCACGGGGTGCTGGTCACCACCGATATGGCAGTCACCTGGTGGGGGACGTTATCTCTTTTCCTTACCTGGCGCTTCTTGCAGGCCCGGCAAGGGCAACGGCGTTCGGTTGGTTACTTCGTCGGGGCAGGAATTGCCCTGGGGTTCGCACTGGCCTCCAAAGTATCGGCCCTGGCCCTGATCCCCATACTGACGTTTCTCTGGCTCATCCCCTCCGGAAAGCCCGTGTGGCGACGTTCCCTTGCTTGTGCGGCGAACCTGGCACTGAGCGCTCTGGTTCTCTGGGCCATCTACGGGTTTGAGGCCCGCCCCACCGCGGGCATTCCCTGGCCCTTGCCTGCGGCGACCCATCTGGACATTTATCGCTCCCTTCAGGAACACTATCGCCTGGGCCACCCGGCCTTTCTGCTGGGCCGCAATTCCAGCCAGGGCTGGTGGTACTACTTCCCGGTCGCTTTCGTTCTCAAAACTCCCCTGCCGACCCTGCTCCTCATCATCACTGCGGCGCTGGTCGGGATACGGAGAACCGTCCTTCGCAAAGAACCCTGCTTCAGCCTTGCGGGTATCCTTTCTCGGACTGCTTATTGGAGTCCGCTTCTGCTGTTCCCCGCCTGGTACATCGCCCTGACGCCGCTGAGCAGCGTCAATATCGGCTACCGCCACCTGCTGCCGCTATTGCCTTTTCTATTCATCTTCACCGGACATCTTGTTACGTCTTTACGCTTTACGCCTTTACGTTTTACGTCTTTACGCTTTACGCCTTTACGTTTTACGCTTTACGCTCTCCTCTCCTGGCTGATCCTCGGCACCCTCCAGATCGCTCCCCACTACCTGGCTTTCTTCAACGAAATTACCGGAGGGCCCGATAATGGGTATCGGTATCTGGTGGATTCCAACCTGGACTGGGGACAGAACCTCTGGGAACTGCGGGACTGGATGCGGGAGAACGGCGTGGAACGGGTTTTCTACGCCCACTTCAGTCCGGCCCGACCCTTGGTGTACGGGATTCCGGCCGATTTTCTGCCTCCCGATCCCCGGGCGGTGCCGTTTACGCCACTGGCCCCGTCCCCTGGCATCTACGCTATCGGCGCTACCGTGCTCCAGGGCGTCTACGCGCCCGATGTCAATACCTACGCCTGGTTTCGCACCCGTGAACCGATTGCTCGGCTGGGGCATGCACTGTTCATCTATCGGGTTGAATCCCGCCCTGCGCCGACGTGGGCAACAGTCTGCGCCAGCCCGCTGCCGGTTCTGGATGCAGAAACGGTACGCACCCATACCGGCCAGCCCCAACTGCGGGTGATCTCGGTGGATTGTCGGAGGGGATGGGTGTGGCCTGCTGGAGGTCCAGGACTTTTCATCCTCCCGCCGGAAGTGGAACCGCCCCCAGGGGCAACTCTGGAACTCCGCGCCCGCCACACCGACGGCCGACCGGCCTACCAGGTCTTCCGGATGGACGAAAGACCATCTCCGGAACAAGCGATGGAAATGGAGATGGATGGCCCGCTAACCTTCCTGGGCATCTCCACAACTCCGAGTCCCTCCGCGCTGGAAGTGGACACCTGGTGGCGGGCCACTGAGGGGCCGATCCCTCGCCCTTTTTCCATTATGGGCCATCTGCTCAACTCAAATGGAGAAATGATCGGACAGGCCGACGGCCTCGCCGTCTCCCCGCGGGAACTCCTCCCCGGGGACATCCTGATACAGTGCCACCGCTTTGAGGACGCAGAAAGCGCCGACCTCACCCTTCGTACCGGCGTCTACTGGCTGGATACGATGGAGCGGTGGCCTGTGGATAGCGCGGCAGGTACTGATATCATCCTGGTCCCTTTGAACAGATATACTTCACACGGCCACAGTTTTTCATTTTGAAAGTTGATTTGAGCGCAGAGTCGCCTTGCCATCGGTGCATCGCTGGCTATAATTCGGTCACCATATTCCCTACCGGCCGATGCGAGGTGTCAAGGGATCCAAATCGAGTTTACGGAAGAAGCAATCGAAGCACTGCACCACGAACATCTTTACAATCCTCACCCACGCATTCGGCAACGCTGCGGGGTAGTATACCTGAAAGCGCTCGGTTTCTCCCATCAGGA
>CAKZOY010000489.1 GCA_937138275.1 uncultured Chloroflexota bacterium | reverse complement strand
ACATCACCTTTGACGCGCAGCACAACCCCAAGAAGTGCGCGGTCATCCTGGAGGTCAGTCCGGAGAAAGTCTCCTACCGGGCCACTGTTTGCCCGTAAAGCCGGTAAAGAAGTCACTGGCCGGGGAGTCGGAGACTCCCCGGCCAATCTATTGGTCAGTCAACTGCGTGTAAGAATTGGATCTTTTCCGAAGGTAACTGTTCGGGCTGGGGAGAAGGGGAGAAAAATCAGGGCTCTGGCGCTGGCGGCCTTCGGCCGCCAGCGCCAGAGCCTACCCCCCGTGAGCGCAACCCCGCGGAGGGAGCGAGGGGGAGCCTGTTAGGGGTAGGTTTTTCCACTTCCAGCGCGCGGGGAGCAAAAAGAAGATTTTTGGATTGGGCGGCTTCGCCGCCTAATCCAAAAATCTATCGCCGGGCAGGGAAGAGGGCCGTCCTCAAAACCTACCCATACGGGGGGGCTCTCTCTGGCCGAACAGTTACCCAATATTTTTGTATTGGGCAGCATGCCGCTCAATGCAAAATCCATTGGCTGAATGCGTACAAAACCTCACCGGTGGAGGTGAAATGAGTGTCTTAGAAGCCAGGCGAATGGAACTGCAGATGCTCCGGAGGCGCAACGGCCTTGTGCTGAATCGCCTTAGCCAGGTAATTTTCGCCCTCGCCGGCCTCTTTGTCCTTTACGCCGTTTCCCGTGCCGCGCTGGCGAAACCGGGCATCCTCTTCCAGCAAATCCTGAACGGCTTTCAGTTGGGGTTCATTTACGCGCTGATCGCCCTGGGCTATACGATGGTGTACGGAATCGTGCGCCTGATCAACTTCGCCCATGGCGACGTCTTTATGGTCGGCGCTTTCGTCAGTTTCTTCACCATCTCCTCCCTGGAACTCCACCGATGGCCCTTCCAGATATGGCCGGGGATAGACCCCGGAGTGGGCGCGGCGATCGGTACGATCACCGTCATCATCGGCTCTATGGTAACCTGCTCCCTGCTGGGGGTAACGATGGAGCGGTTTGCCTATCGCCCCCTGCGGGCGATGCCGCGGATCGCTGCCCTGATCACGGCCATCGGTGTCTCCTTCTTCCTGGAGTACTTCGGAGGGCTCTCCTTCGTCTTCACGAACAACTACATCACGTATCCTCGCCCCTTTGAGGTCACCGTTCTGGAGGCGGATAAAATCCCCCCGCCTGGGATCGGCATATTGTGGGGGATGTTCGTGATTGCCCTCATCGCGCGGTTGGTTCTAAGGTGGTTGGGGAAGCGAGGGAATATCCGCGCCCAGGCGTGGCAGCGCAGTCCGTTTCTGCAATTCGGGATGCTCTTTGGCGGATTCATCGGCGTAGTGCTGACGCTGGTCTGGCTGGCGCCCAGGGTGATTGCCGGTGGCTGGGACCTGACCGCCTCCAGCATTATGCTGGTGGTGATGATAATCTCCATCATCCTGCAGGTCCTTCTCCAGTATATCGTCCGCTTTACCCGCATCGGGAAAGCAATGCGGGCCTCCGCCTACGATAAACCGACTTCTCGCCTTATGGGGATTGATGTGGATATGGTCATCGCGGCCACCTTCGCTCTGGCGGGCGCGCTGGCCGGAGCGGGAGGGGTACTCTATGCGACTGCCTTCAAACAGGTCCATCATCTGATGGGCATCATCCCCGGCCTGAAAGCCTTCGTCTCGGCCGTCATCGGCGGCATCGGGAGCATCCCCGGCGCATTCGTCGGGGCTTTGATTATGGGGCTCACCGAAGTCCTCAGCGCGGGCTTCATCTCCACACCGATGCGCGACGCGGTCGCTTTCTCGTTGCTGATCATTGTCCTGCTGATCCGGCCGCAGGGCATCTTCGGCGAGGCACCCGGCGAGAAGGTGTAAGGAGGAAACAGGGATGTTGCAACGATTGCGCAACTCAGGTGTGTCCTTTCTGCTTGGTTCAGCCCTGGTTTTCATCATCATCCAGGTCCTGATCAGCGCGGGTCTTCTCAACCCCTACTGGCAGGGGATTATCTTCTGGGGCGCCGCCATCACGATGGTCAGTCTGGGGCTGAACCTTATCTACGGCTTCAGCGGTCAATTCTCCCTGGGCCAGTTCGGCTTCTACGCCATCGGCGCCTATACTGCTGCCGACATCACCTATCGCTGGGTGCGCAACGATTCCTCGGCCCTGGTGGTGGTCATCAGCGGCTGCGTACTGGCGTTGCTCTTTATGGTCGGCGTCAGCGCGTTCCTGCGCCGCTTCTACGGTGTCGCCACGCTGACCAAGTTCCTCTTCAACTTCCTGGCAACCGTCCTGGGGTTCTTCATCGCTGTGCGGTTCATCAATCCCGTCATCGGCCGATCGGTATACCAGGCGCTCAACGCCCTTCCTTCGGGCGTCAGCCAGCAGATTGTCTTCTTCTTCGCCCTGATCGGCGGGGCGACCTTGGCCGGTATCGTTAGTTACCTCTTCGGTATCCCGGTCCTGGAACTGGGCTCCGACTACTTGGGTATCGCTACCCTGGGGTTCACCATCATCGTCAAAGTGCTCCTGGATAATACCGACACCCTGCTCCCCTTCCCGGAGATGAAGGGGGCGCGCGGGATGGTGGGCATTCCCAAGTGGACGATATGGCCATGGGTCTTCGTCAGTTTTATGGCCGTCGTCCTGGTGATGCGTAATATCCTTCATTCCTCTACTGGTCGGGCCCTTCTCTCCATACGGGAAGACGAGCGGGCGGCCGAACTGATGGGGATAGATACGGCGTCCAGCAAAATCCTGGCCTTTGTGATCGGGAGCGTCTTTGCCGGATTGGCCGGGGGGATCCGCGCTCATGACTTAGCCTTCCTCCATCCTACAATGTTCGGTTTCCTGCCGTCCTTTAACCCGTTAATTATCATTGTGTTCGGGGGTTTAGGCAGTATGACCGGCACGATCATTACCGGGTTCTTCTGGATCATCCTGCTGGAAGGTATCCTGCGGTTGTATCTACCGGAGGGCTTTGAGGCCTGGCGCTTTGTCATCTATCCGCTGGTCCTGCTGGGGATGATGCTCCTGCGTCCTCAGGGGCTGATGGGCAAGTATGAGATTGCGTTCCTGCGGCGGCCGCTGCCTCCGCTGCGGGCGACAAAAACGGCTGCGGAGCCCGTAACCGAACCCCGTCCCGCGGAGGGGGTGGCATCATGAAAGGGCGACCGGAGAATCTCGGTCCGGAGGTAGGGGCCCAGCCTGTCGTGCTGGAAATTGAGGGACTGACCCATTATTTTGACAGCCTTCGCGCAGTGCATGACTTCTCCGTCACCATCAAGGAGGGAGAACTGGTCGGCCTCATCGGGCCCAACGGGGCCGGGAAAACCACCGTCTTCAACCTGATCACCGGTGTGTACCGACCGACGGCCGGGGACATTCGCTACAACGGCGCCGCACTGGTGGGGCTGCCTTCCCACGAGATCATCCAGATGGGCATCGCCCGCACGTTCCAGAACATCCGCCTCTTCGCCAACCTGACGGTGCTGGATAACGTGCTCATCGCCTTCCATCCCCATGCCGGCTATGGCCTGCTGGACTCCGTCCTGCAATCCCGGCGCTTCCGGGAGCGGGAGAAAATCCTCGTAGAACGCAGCCAGGAACTGCTGGCGATCTTCGGGCTGGAGGACCGGCAGAACGACATCGCGGGCAGTCTCCCCTACGGGCTCCAACGGCGGCTGGAAATCGCCCGTGCGCTGGCGACCGAGCCCCGTCTGCTCCTGCTGGATGAACCGGCAGCCGGGATGAACCCCCAGGAGATTGACCAGTTGATGGAACTGATCCACTTTATTCGGGATCGCTTCCAGTTGACCATCTTCCTGGTGGAGCACCGGATGCGGCTGGTGATGAACATCTGCGAGTGGATCACGGTGATGGACTTCGGTGAAATCATCGCCCGGGGCAAGCCGGAAGAGGTCCGCAACGATCCTCAGGTGATTGAAGCGTACCTGGGCCGCCAGGCGATTCGTTAGGGAGGAGAACGATGGCGCTGCTGAGTGTGGAAGACCTGCATGTCTCATACGGGGCAATCCGGGCGCTGCACGGGATCTCCTTCCACGTGAATAAAGGGGAGATCGTCACCCTGATCGGCGCCAACGGCGCGGGGAAGTCCACCACCCTGCGGACCATCTCCGGCCTCCTGCTGGCAGACCGGGGGAAGATTCTGTACGACGGTGTGGACATCACCCGCATGAACGCCGACCAGATCGTGCGGATAGGCATCGTCCAAGTACCGGAAGGGCGCAAGATTTTCGCCCCGCTGACGGTTCGGGAGAACCTGGAGATGGGCGCCTTCACGCGACATAACAAAAAAGAAATTGCGGAGAGCATGGAATTCGTCTTCAGCCTCTTTCCCCGCCTGCGGGAGCGGGCAGAGCAGTTGGGCGGCACCCTCTCCGGCGGCGAACAGCAGATGCTGGCAGTCGCCCGGGCGCTGATGGCCAAACCCCGTCTGCTGCTGATGGATGAGCCCTCTATGGGCCTGGCGCCCATTCTGGTGGAGGAGATTTTCAACATCATCCAGCGCATCAACCAGGAAGGGGTGACCATTCTGCTGGTGGAGCAGAACGCCCATATGGCGCTCTCCGTCGCCCACCGCGGCTATGTGCTGGAGACGGGGGTCATCCAGATGGAAGGAACCCCTGCCGAACTGCGGGAGAATCCCCAGGTGCGCGCGGCCTATCTGGGCGGCGAATAGCAGGTCCCAAGGCGCAAGTCGCAGGTCGCAGCGCACAAGCCGCAGAAAGTGCCGGGTATCTTGCCGATCCCGGCGCTTTTGTTTTGACATCTGGCAAAATCGGGGTATACTCTTATCGGATATCCTCAATCCATCCCCATTCTCAGGAGGAAAAGCGATGGCTGTGACAACCGTTCAGGAAGTCATCCAGCGAGTGACCGGTGTGGACCCCTCCCGGCTGCAGGGTATGAGCGGCGTTGTCCTCTTTGACCTCTCCGGCGAGGGCGGCGGCAAGTGGACCCTGACCATTGCCGAAGGGAAAGTCAATGTGGAGGAGGGGCAGACCAGCCCGCCCAATGTGACCCTCTCTATGAATGCCTCCGACTTCGTCGCGATGGCCAACGGTCAGTTGAACCCCGTCAGCGCTTTTATGCAGGGCAAAATTCGCGTGACAGGCGATATGAGCCTGGCGATGCGCCTCCAGAGTATCCTGACCTGATGCCCCGGAGCGGGGACGGGAACATTTGAGGACACCCAACACCCCATCCCCTCCCCGTCAGGCCAATTTGCGGCGGACAGTGGAACTGTCCGCCGCAAATTCCCCATCAGCAGATAAGGAGATGTCATGGGCTACGTGGATCGGCTGCTGGCCCGCGAAGAAAAGATCGTCTTCGTCACCCGACAACACTGGATATCTCTTCTGCCCACCATCCTGGTAGACCTGGGAATCGCCATTGTCATCATTGCGTTTTCCGTAGCGGGTACCCTTTTCGCTCCGCCCCTTCCCCTCCTGGGACTTATTCTGCTTCTCATTCCCCTAGGCCATTTCCTGGTCCGCTTTATCGTCTGGCGAAATGAGCAGTACATCGTCACGAACCGACGGGTGATGGAGGTCAAAGGGGTCTACAAAAAGCATGTCTCCGATTCCTCCCTGGAGAAGGTCAACGATGTGGTGATGGAGCAGAGCGCGCTGGGGCGACTGCTGGATTATGGGGACGTGCGGATCATCACCGGCGCCGATATCGGGGTCAACCTGTTCCGCCGCATCGCCCACCCCATCCGGTTCAAGACCACGATGATGGACCAGAAGGCCGGGCATTCGGCCGGTAGGCCTCCGGAGGCCCGGCCGGAGGACATCCCCGGTCTGCTGGCTCGTCTGGACGAACTGCGTCAGCGGGGGGTCATCACTCCGGAAGAGTTTGAGCGGGAGAAAAAGGAATTGCTGGAACGGTTGCGATGAAGGAAGAATTTCTCACCAATGAAATCATTCAATCCGCAACGGACGCACTGCGCCGCCGTTTCTCCCTTTCCCCCAGGGTCGGCATCATCCTGGGGTCCGGGCTGAGCGCCGTCGCCGAGGTAGTGCAGGCGGAAGCGGTGATCCCGTATCCGGAAATTCCCCATTTTCCCCATTCCACCGTGGAAGGGCATATGGGACGGCTGGTAGTGGGCCATCTGGAGGGACAGCCCGTGATGGTGATGCAGGGTCGGGCGCATTACTACGAGGGCTACTCTATGGCCCAGGTCACCCTGCCGGTGCGGGTAATGCAGATGATGGGGGCGGAAATCCTGATCGTCACCAACGCCGCCGGGGGACTGAATCCCGCCTTTCATCCCGGAGATGTGATGATCATCCGCGACCATATCAACCTGATCGGGATGGCCGGTCTGAGCCCGCTGCGAGGGCCCAATCTGGATCGCTTCGGCCCGCGGTTCCCCGATATGTCGGCCGCGTATGATCGGGAACTGCGCGCGCTGGCCCGCTGGGTGGCGATGGAGGTGAACATTCCGGTGCGGGAAGGAGTTTACATCTGCCTGGCCGGGCCCAGTTTTGAAACCCCCGCCGATATCCGCTTTCTGCGCATGATCGGCGCGGATGCCGTCGGGATGTCCACCGTCCCCGAAGTGACCGTAGCGCGCCACGGCGGGATGCGAGTGCTGGGGCTTTCCGGTATCAGCAATGTGGCCATTCTGGAAGGGGAGGGGCCTGGGCCGTCTCATGAGGAAGTTCTGGCAGCCGGGCGTGTCCTTGCCCCGCGCCTGGAAGCGATCATCCGGGGAGTCCTGCGGCAATTATGAAAGTCATCCTGGGCTGGCTGGCCGGTATCGCCTGGATATTTTACGCTGCCTGCGGCGTCATCGCGCTGTACTACTTTGTC
>CAKZOY010000488.1 GCA_937138275.1 uncultured Chloroflexota bacterium | reverse complement strand
CGGCTGACCATCCAGGACGTCGCCCGAAAGGCGGGAGTATCCCGGCAGACGGTTTCGCGCGTCCTCAACAACAAAGGCGAAGTGAGCGAGGAGACCCGCCAGCGGGTGCTGGAAGTTATCGCCGAACTGGATTATCGCCCCAATGCCGTCGCCCGCAGCATGGCGCGCGGGCACACCTGCACCCTGGGTTGTATCTCCCCCACCCTCACCGACTTCACCTTCGCCAGCATCATTGAAGGCGCCCAGGCCGAAGCGCGACGTCTGGGCTATTTTATCCTCACCGGCAGCGCCCCCACCGAACGGGAAGTGGAATCGCTGCTGGAAGAGTTCCTCCACCGCCGGGTGGACGGCCTGATGGTCTTCAACCCCTACGCCGATCAGCGGTTTCGTCATCTCCTCCCTCTAATTGAAAACGGTACCCCCGTTGTCTACCTGGGCAATACCCCCTGTGGCGAACCGGTCTCTTCGGTGCGATGCGACGATCAGGACGGGGGATTTCAGGCCACCCGCTATCTGCTGAATCGGGGACACACCTCCATCGCCACCATCACCGGCCCGCCCAACGAGGAATGTACCGGCGACCGGCTGAACGGCTACCGTCGGGCACTGGAACAGGCCGAAATTCCGCTGGACTCGCGGCTGGTCGTGAGCGGGGACTGGTCCGCCCTGTCCGGCTATCGGGCCGCCCATACCCTGCTGGAGACCGGAATACCGTTCACCGCGATTTTCGCCCAGAACGACCAGATGGCGATCGGCGCCATCCGCGCCCTGCGGGAAGTGGGTTTGGGGGTCCCCCAGGACGTTTCGGTCATCGGGTTTGACGACATCCCGCTGGCCTCTTACTTTGACCCGCCCCTCACCACTCTGCGCCAGCCGATGACGGAACTGGGGGGGTGGGCCGCGCGCCTCCTGGTGGAGGCCATCCGAAACCCCAACCATCCGATGGAGCGAATCCTGTTGCAGGCCCGCATTGTAGAACGGGCATCCTGCGCTTCTCTGCCACGCGCATAGCACCAATACCGGCGGTCGGTCCCACCGACCGTCGTTCACCCTTAGCGAACAAACCTTTCCGGCGAAAGGAGGTGGCTATAGAAGAGAGGTCAAACCATCCCCCCACATCCCAACTTTTCATTCTGCCCAAGTGAACATATAATTCCCAACACCCAGGAGGAGAGCACCATGAAACGGTATATGTTCCCCCTACTGGCTGTAGTCACCGTTCTGACCATGGTTGTGGCGTGCCAGCCGCAGACGGTGACCGTGCCGGTGGAAAAGCGCGTGGAGGTGCCGGTCCAGCAGACCGTGGAGGTAGAGCGGATCGTCGCCAAGCGCGTCGTCATCTACAACTCCTATATGAGCGACCCCGCCCCCCGGGAGGCCGATGCCGCCCTCGTGAGAATGTTTGAGGAAGAGCACCCCGATATTGACGTCATTCACAGCACCATCGCCCACGAGGACTTCAAGCAGGCGATCCGCGCCTATCTCACCGCCTCCACGCCCCCGGACGTGATGACCTGGTTTGCGGGGAATCGGGCCCGCTTCTTCATTGACAAGGGCCTGATCATGGACATCAGCGACGTGTGGGAGAAGGAGGGCTGGAACGAAAGTTACCCCAAGGGCTTCCGCGCCCTCAGCACGGTCAACGACAAACAGTACTTCCTCCCCGCAAGTTGGTACTGGTGGGCCGTCTACTACCGCAAGGATATCTTTGACCAGTACGGCCTGAAGCCGCCCCAGACCTGGGACGAGTTCCTGCAGGTCTGCGAGACCCTCAAGAAGAACGGCATTACCCCCATCACCATCGGCACCAAGTACCCCTGGACGGCGGCCGGCTGGTTTGACTACCTCAACATGCGGGTCAACGGCCCCGAGTTCCACATCAATCTGATGCTGGGCAAGGAGCGATACGACGACCCTCGGGTCAAGCGGGTCTTCACCGACTATTGGGCGCCGCTGATTCAGAAGGGTTACTTCCTGGAAGACGCCGCCGCCTACACCTGGTCGGAGGCCCTTCAGTTTATGATTGAGGGCAAGGCCGCCATGTACCTGATGGGCGACTTCCTCCGGGATAGTTACCCGGACGAACTGGAGGGGAACCTGGACTTCTTCCGCTTCCCCATCATTGACCCCAAGATGCCCATCGGCGAGGAGGCGCCCACCGACGGCTTCTTCATCGCTGCCAATTCCCAGCATCCCGAAGAGGCGAAACTCTTCCTGGCCTTCCTGGGTTCGGTGAAGGCCCAGCAGTACTTCGCCGACACCCTGGGGCGGCTCCCGACCAATATGGGAGTGGATACCAGCAAATTCACCCCGATGCAGAAGAAGGGTCTGGAACTCATCCAGGGCGCCGACTACGTCTCCCAGTTCTACGACCGGGACACCACTCCCGAAATGGCGGAGAAGGGGATGGCCGGCTTCATGGAATTCTGGGACAACCCGGATAAGATTGACGACATCCTCGCCCGCCTGGAGGCGGCCCGCCAGGAAATCTTCGCCGGACAGTAGTCGTATCCGGGAGCCCGTGGGCATCCACGGGCTCCCCTCGTTCAAAACAGAAAAGCGGATATCCTTCCACCACAGTCTGTCTCCCAGGAGACGGTATGGCCCAAAGAAACATTTTCCCACGACTGGTGCCCTACTTTTTCCTCATCGGCCCCCTTATCCTCTACCTGATCTGGGTGATCGGGCCGATGTTCTACACCATATACCTGAGTTTCACCAACTGGGATGGCGTCTCCTCCCCTGCCCTTATCGGCTGGCGCAATTATCAGAAATTATTCCGTGACCCCGTTTTCTACATCTCCCTGGGGAACAACCTCCGGTGGATGGTCTGCTTCATCACCATCCCTGTCGTCGGAGGGCTGGCCCTCGCCCTGACGCTCAACCGGAACATCCCCGGTGCTAAGTTCTTCAAGACGTCCTTCTACGCCCCAATGGTCCTCTCGCTGGTGGTCTGCGGGTTGATCTGGTCGTGGATGTACCATCCCGCCAAGGGGTTGATCAACGAGACGTTCCGCGCGGTCGGCCTGGACTCCCTCGCCCAAGGCTGGCTCAGCGACCGGCGACTGGTGATGTGGGCTATCATCGCCGTCGGCATCTGGCGACAGGTCGGCTACGTGATGGTTCTCTACCTGGCCGGCCTTCAGGGGATTGACCCCACCTACGTGGACGCCTCCAGGGTGGACGGCTGCAACAGTTGGCAGACCATCTGGCACGTCATCCTCCCTCTCCTGAGCCCGGTCACCGTCGTGGTGGTCGTCATCAGCATCATAGATTCCCTGCGCGCCTTTGACCTGGTCTCCGTGATGACCCGCGGGGGGCCCTACTACTCCTCTAGCGTCCTGGCGAACTTTATGTACATTGAGGCCTTCAACAACTACAAGATGGGCTACGGCGCCTCCATCTCGGTTATCCTTTTCCTGCTCAGCGCAGTGTTCATTTTTATCTACCTCTGGCGGGTCCTGAAGACGGAACTGGAGTATTAGCAATGACAGCACAGCGATTCTTCCGCTCTCCGTGGCGAATGGCCGGGTACATCCTGCTGGTCATCATCACCCTGCTCTGGCTGGTCCCCTTCGGACAGGCCATCCTGACCTCTCTGCGCTCCTACAACGATATTATGATCAACGGCTTCTTTTCCTGGCCGAAGACCATATCTCTGAAAAGTTACGTAGAGGCCTGGGAGCGCGGAGGGCTCAGCAAGTACCTGCCCAACAGTTTCATCATCACCATCCCGTCTCTGGTTTTCACCCTGTTCCTCTCCTCCCTTTCCGCGTACGCGCTGGCCCGTTTCCGCTTCCGGGGCAACCGGGCGCTCTATTTCCTGTACGTCGGTGGGACAATGCTCCCCTTCCAGGTGCTGATGCTCCCCGTCTTCCGCCTGACCAACGCGCTGGGCCTCTACGATACGTATTGGGGACTGATCGCCTTCCACACAGCCTTCCAGTTGGGCTTCTGTACGTTCTTGCTGCGTAACTACATGCGCACCGTCCCCGGGGAAATTCTGGAGGCAGCCCGGATGGACGGCTGCGGGGAGTTCCGCATCTGGTGGCAGATTATGATGCCCCTGACTCTCCCTGCCCTGGCCGCGCTGGCGACGCTGGAGTTCACCTGGATTTTCAACGATTATCTCTGGGCCATCATCCTTCTGCGCAGCGACAGTTTGAAGCCGGTTACAGCGGGCCTGGCAACCCTCCAGGGGCAGTATGTGACGGACTGGACGGTCATCGTCGCGGGGGCGCTTATGGCTACCATCCCAACGGTGATCGTCTTCCTCTTTCTCCAGCGGTATTTCATTGAGGGGTTGACCCTCGGGGCGACGAAATGACGTGAGAATTACATCTTGCACACCAACCCACATCCCGGAGTTCCCCCCATGTTCTATTACGGCTGCGACTACTACCCTGAACACGTTCCGGAATCCTGGTGGGAAGAAGACGCCCGCCGAATGCGCGCGGCGGGCTTCAACACAGTGCGGATCGGCGAATTCGCCTGGGCGAAAATGGAGCCGGAAGAAGGCCGCTACGAGTGGGCCTGGCTGGACCGGGCCATAGAGGTCCTGGCGTCCCACGGCCTGAAGGTCGTCCTGGGCACCCCCACCGCCGCCCCGCCCCCCTGGCTGACGACGGCCCATCCGGAAGTCCTCCCCCGCGATATGTACCGCCGGGTGCGCCACGCCGGGAGCCGCCGCCACTACTGCCCCAACAGTCCCACATATCAGGAATACACCCGCCGGATTGTCACCGCTATGGCCGAACGGTACGGCAACGACCCGCGCGTCGTCGGCTGGCAGATAGATAATGAGTTCGGCTGCCACGACACCGGTCGCTGCTTCTGCGATGTCTGCGCGGCACGGTTCCGGAAATGGCTGCAGGAACGGTACGGGTCGCTGGACCGCCTCAACGAGGCCTGGGGGACGGTCTTCTGGTCGGCCATTTACCACTCCTGGGACGAGATTCCCCTCCCCTGGGCAACCCCCGCCGACCACAACCCGGCCCATCTCCTGGATTTTCTGCGCTTCGGGACCGAATCCATCCGCCGCTACCAGCAACTTCAGATAGACATCCTGCGGGAACGGGCCCCCAACCAGTTCCTCACCCACAACCTAATGCCCTTCCCGTCCAGGGAACTGGACTTCTATGAAATCGCCGCACCGCTGGATTTCATCTCCTGGGACAATTATCACTTCTACGGCGCCACTCCTGCGATTGTCGCGGCCACCCACGACCTGTACTGGGGAATGAAACGCCGCAATTACTGGGTGATGGAACAACAGGTCAGCCACGTGAACTGGGCGCCCTACAACCCCGTCTTCCGCCCTGGCGAGGTCGGCCTCAAGGTGTGGCAGAGCGTGGCCCATGGAGCGGACGGAATCCTCTACTTCTGCTGGCGGGCCACCACCCGCGGGGCGGAAATTTACCATTCCGGCCTGCTGGACCACAGCAACCGCCCGACCCGCGGGTACGAAGAGGCCCGCCAGATCGGTCAACTTCTACCTCGCCTGGCGCCGTGGCTGGAGGGCAGCACCCCCGTGGCCGAGGTCGCCTTCCTGCACGATTA
>CAKZOY010000487.1 GCA_937138275.1 uncultured Chloroflexota bacterium | reverse complement strand
TTAGCCGATTCCCTTCACCCAGATAGAGAGAGTCGTTCACGACCGCAACCGCGGTCGTGCCTTCCCCTAGAGATGCCAGGGCCTCTATATTCCTGGGCGGCGAAGGAGTTCCGTGAGAATAGGGGTTGAATAGGCCGTGGTTACCATAAATGTCCATTTGATACCATTGGGCTATGCCCTCGCGCGGATACCACGAAAGCCATAACAACACTCCCATGCTTATCAAAACGATGGTCACTCCTACAAACAGATGCAGTATCTCTCGCAAGTTGAGTTTTGTCCACATAGTTTTTGGCCTTCCTTCCCTTAGCATAAATTGTCAACCGAATACGGTAACTTGCCCCGTATGGGAGGGCTTGCGCAGCAAATCCCTTTCGGGGAGCAGCGTGCCCGCGAAGTCTAAGGAGAAAGTGGGGTTGTGGGGGCGGCAAAGCCGCCCCCACAACCCCACACCCCACCCCTTTCCCCCACAGGGCGAATTACTGCGCAAGCCCATAGGAGCGGAGAAGAGATTGGCTGCATGAGCCCGTTCCGTCAGCGATAGCGATGTCGCCACCGTGATTGTAGCCCGACTGCTGCGCCGCATATCAGCGCACTGACCAGAAAACACAGAACCTGCACAGACAAGTTGCGGGCGAAAAAGTTATCCGCCGCAGTAATGTAACGGATATCGGGAGGAGTGCACAGGAGATAATGGGCCAGTGGCAGCAAAAGGTAACTGAGGACAACCCCCGAAATCAGCGGGTGATGCCATTTCCAGTGGGTACGCTGCCGATGCGCATAAAGAAGCGCGATGAGCATTGTCCACAACGCTCCGGCTGTAGTGCTTCCCAGGGCCAGTTTCCAGACCTCCGCGAAACTCATTCTCCCTGCTGAAACCAGTTCCACAGCGCGAAGCAAGAGCAATGCGGGCACCAATCCAGCCCCTGCAAGCCCCAGCCAGATCAGTTCCTGAGGCCGCTCGGCGGCCAGCCTTCCCGCGGGAAGGGCCAAGGCAAGAGATCCCACAGCGATCAAGATGCACTGGACAGCCAGCAATAACGGCAGTACGGGCCAATTGCGGGTGGTCATAATCCATAGGAGAGCGGTAATGATGGCTGGGAGAGAACAAAGCCAGACTCGCCACCAGTCCGGCGGAACATACCGACGGTAGCGAATACCGGCAAGACGGCCGATGAACCAGTTTACCCCTGTATAAAACAAGAAAACAAATCCCGCAGCCACCAATCCCGACATCCGATAACGACCGATGGTTAACTCATCAAAGGGACCTGCCCCCAGATGCTCGTACAGGAAAACTTTGTAACGGTCTGCTACTGCAAACCAGTAATAAAACAAGCCGATTTCCAGCAATGAAACCGGCAGGGCGTAAATGAGAGAAAGCCACCAGAGGGGATGCTGCGCCTCCAGGTTTTTGCAAACTGGGTGTAGCATAATTTTACTCCAGCGCCAGCACCTCCACCCGCCGCAGGTGGCCGGCGCGGTCCATCTCCACCGCCACCAGGAGGAGTTCCGCGTCGGCCTCCAGGAGGTTGTGCTCGGCGAGGTACTGCTCCGCGACGATCCGCATGCGCGCCTGTTTCTCCCCCGTGACCGACTCTTCCGGCGTGCCGAACCCTTCGCCCCGGCGGGTGCGCACTTCCACAAAGGTCCACACCGAGCCGCGCCGGGCGACGATATCCACCTCCCCCGCCGGGCAGCGCCAGTTACGCGACACAATCTCATAGCCCCGGCGCCAGAGTTCCTGCGCTGCCAGTTCCTCTCCCCGACGGCCCAGCCCTACCCGTGAGCGCCCCATCCGGCCTCCCATCCGATGCGGTCTCACCCACCCCGACGGCTGGCGACCAGCCGCTCGTAGTGGGCCACCAGTGTGGCTGCCGCATGCCGCGCGTCGTACCGCTCGGCGGTCCGGCGAGCGCCTTCGGCCAGACGCTCCCGCAACGCCCGATCCTCCGTCAGTCTGGCCCAGGCCCGGGCGAACGCCGCGATGTCGTCGGCCGGGGCCAGCAGGCCGTTCTCTCCGGACCGGATGATCGCCCGAATCCAGGAAACGTCCAGCCCCAGCACCGGGAGTCCCGCGCCCAGCGCCTCCAAAATCGCCGTGGAGAGTATCTCTATCTTTGACGCCGTGACGCAGAAATCGGCCAGCGCCACGTATGCTGGAACCTCTTCCGGCGGGACCTGCCTCGTGAAGTATACCCGGCCGTTCAGATTCGCCGCCCGCGCCCGGGATTCCAACCGTGCCCTTTCGGGCCCATCCCCGACCACCAGCAGGCAGGCGTCCCGAAGTTCTGGAGACGTCAGCGCGTCCAGGAGATACTGGACATTTTTCTCTGCCACCACGCGCCCCACGAAGACCGCCAGGGGCGCGGATGAGGGGATACCCAGTTCTGCACGAGTCACGTTTTTGGTACAGGTCTGGTTCCGGTCTACACCATTCGGAATCACCTCCACCGGAACGGAGACCCCCATATCGTGCAGGAAGTCCGCTACCTCCGGCGTCGGGGCGGTCACCAAGTCGCAGCGGGGGAGGAACCAGCGCAGGTACGAACCGATGAGGGCGCGAGAGACGCGCAGAGGGACCCATAGTCGGCTGGTCACCAGCATATCATAGCGGCTGTGCAGGGTGACCGCAACAGGAATGCCGTACCGCCGTCCGTACCGCAGCGCCAGCAGACCGCTGAGCATCGGCTGGTGAGCATGCAGGATGTCCATCGTCTCCAGAAGCGCCAGCGCCCGCTGGGAATAGGCGGGTGTAATCCGGTAGCCGGGGTCGGGATGGGGAAGGCCGAAGGAACGGATCACTCCTGGTTCGTCCTGCGGGCACGGCGGCCCCCCGGTGAAGACAAAGACCTCGTGCCCCATACTTTCCAGAATGCGCTTGTACAGGGAGACAAAGCGGATGATGCCGTTGATGCCCGGCCAGTAGGCATCGGTGAGCAGACCAATACGCATCAGGGTGTTCCTATCTCCCGCTGGGAGCGGGCGGGTAAAAGTTCGTAAATGGTAACCGCTGACTGATAGTTGAGCGTGGGCAGATATCCCTGCAGCCACCGATCCCGACCGATCTCAAAGAGGGCCATCTGATAGGGGGTGAAAAGAGGGGTGGTGGTCAGTTCCAGAATGGTCCCCAGGTCAAACCAGCCGTCCTCGGTCGTTCCGGGACGGTCGGGCAGGGTCAGGCAACGGACTCCTTTCGCCATCAGATACCGGTCCATCTCGCCACGGTAGAACCAGTCGGCGACTTCCATATCCACCAGCCCATAGAGGTCCAGGATGGGGCGTTCGCCGTAGTAACGGACGGCGCCGATGTCAAAGGCCGCACACAGGTGATCCGGGGGAACGGCACCCCGTACAAAGCGGGCGGCGGCGATGCGCACGTTCTGCATATGCTCCAGATTGGCATCGTAGACACCGTTCCAGTAGATGCCGCAGGCCATCAGAAGAACCAGCAGTCCTATCGCCCAGCCGCGCGAAAGGAGCGGGCGGTGGGCGAAAAACCGCAGCCCGCCCACCAGCCCCAGCCAGAGGGCGATGTGGTTGACCGCGCCGTAGCGGCTGGCCGTTCCGGGGACGGGCAGAAAAGCGATGTAGGCAAGGTTGTGCAGAATCAGCCAGAGGAGAAAGGCCAGCCAGGGACGCCGGTTCGGGTCCTGGAGCCACTCCGGCCAGCGACGGAATTCTCCCAGGCGGCGGACGGTCTTCCAGAGCAGCGGGATCACCATCCCGATCAGTCCCAATATCGCCCAGATGGAGAGAGTGTAATGGGGATTACCGACGACCGCTCCGACCGCCAGGCGGGGGGGCGGGAGCGCCATCCCACCGAGGACAAACTCCACCAGGTAGATGGCCCACAGGCCGGTGTAGGTCAGAGGGGTCAGGCGGGAGAGGGCCGCCAGGAAGGGGTTCTGCGCCGCCACCAGACGGACCCCCATCGCCGTGGTGAAATGCTTGCTGAGGCCACTGGTGGGGAGAAAGTGACCAGTGCGCTGGTAGAGGTAGAGGAACCAGGGGGCTGCGACCAGCGCGCAGAGGGCGCCTGCGACGACAAGGCGGCGGGGGATGCCCCTCCGCCGCCACACTTCCACGATGCCGACCGCCAGCGCCAGGGCCAGCCCCTCCGGGCGCGCCAGCGTCAGCAGGCCCAGCAGGATGCCCAGCCAGGCCCAGCGCTCGGCGCGGTAGGCCAGCAGTGCCCCCAGCCCCAGCGCCAGGAACAGGGTCGTCTCCATCCCGCTGAGGGCGAACCAGACCATCGGCCCGGAGAGCACCGCCGCCAGCGCGCCGCCCAGGGCGGCGATCGCGCCCCAGATGGGGCGAAGCAGCAGGTAGAGGGCCACCCCCACGATGCTCAGCGCCCCGATCCCCAGCCCTTTTGCCAGCAGGTGGAGCGGGATTCCCACCCGATATCCGCCCGTCAGCAATAACACCCAGAGCGGGCTGGACGTGCCCACTCCTTTCTCGGTGGGGTAATTGAACATCAGTTTCCCGTGCTCGGCCAGGTTCCGCGCGTAGACGAAATGGATGTAGGCGTCATCCATCGGGAACTCCCAGGTGGCGGGCCACAGGAAAGCCACCGCCACTGCCAGCACTGCCGCCCCGATGAGCAGGAACGGGAGCATCTCCAGAATATTCGTTTTATCGTCCAACGAGCCCTCCTTCCGCAACATCCGGGGGACGCTGTGGGGTCAGCGGTTGCGCAAAATCAGAGGCAGGAAGACTTCGTAAAAACTCCTCCTGACTGCGTACTTTAAGGCACCCGTTTGCAAGTCAGCGTAACTGATATGGGGGCGATCAGCGGAATCCAGCACCAACGAAATCGGCCAGCCGACGAGCCAAAAGCCCACATTTTCTACCTCTTCAGTAATCCATCCACTCTCGCTCCGATAGGCGTACACCAGGCGTTGATCTGCATAAAAAATGATGTGTGGGCGGTCCTTGGAGTCCAGTGCCAGCGAAGTAGATCTCATTGATGATGAGATATTATCTACGGTTTCGGTAATCCAAACTCCTGCATCCCGATAAGCGTATATCAGGCTTCCCCCATACCCACAGTAAGCGATATGTGGGCGATCTTTGGAATCCAGCGCCAACGAAGCATCGCACCATTGAGTGCGATTATCCACTACCTCAGAAATCCAGGTCGTACCATCAAGGTATGCGTATTCAAGAGTTATCGTATACCCATACCGATGATGAATGATATGCGGGCGGCCGTTCTTATCCAGGGCCAGCGAATTAGAGAGTCCTGTGTTGCTCGCATCCACAACTTCGGTAATCCAGGTGCTTCCATTGAGGTACCCGTAACACAGGCCCCTAGATGTGAGGTCGGCCAAAGGCATCCAGCGTTAGCGAACCCCACGTGCCGACCGTTGTAACTTGTACATCAAAAGAATAAGTCACCCAAACTGTCCCGCTCAAATAGGCATACCGCAAATCAGAAACAGGCCAGCCAGTGCAGTATAAAATGTGTCGAACTGTGGGTGCCAGTGCTAATGATGTTTTTGCCTCAGTACATTGACAATGGCAGATTCTAAATTATAATGACAAACT
>CAKZOY010000486.1 GCA_937138275.1 uncultured Chloroflexota bacterium | reverse complement strand
CGCCGGAAAGCGTCCACGAAGGTGGACGCCCGGCTGAAAGCCCCCCAGGGGTGATTTTAATCGCCAGGGCTGAATAATTACCATAAGCCAGGGGGCAATACTGCCCCGCAGGGCTGCGGGGGAAAGGGGGCCTTTTGTCCAAAGTCCAGTATCTGGCTACCTGACAGTTTTCCAGTAGGACGCGGAGGAACGCGGATAAATTTTATGAATTTCCTGGCTACCTGACAGTTTTCCAATGGGACGCGGATGGACGCGGACAAGCAGTGTAGCTCATATTCAAAAGCAGTGCACTTTCTCAAGGACACCTTCACCCCTCCCCCTTGCCCCCTCCCCGTTGCGGCATTCGCCGCACGGGGAGGGGGAGTTTTGGGGGTTTCGGGGCGGGCGGCCGAAGGCCGCCCGCCCCGAAACCCCTCTTTTCCCCCTTCTCCCCCGCCGCGGCGGGGGAGAAGGGGGGCAGGGGGATGAGGGGGCGCTAAAGGCCAGACCCTGCCTGCATGAGGTCTGGATATGAGCCAAAAGTGTCAGGTGGCTAGATGAATTTCCAGACGGGAACGACCTTTGTCCGAAAAGGGAAGAGCGCGGAGCAAGACCTTCCGTTGCCCCTGGAAAGCCAACGGCGTTTTGGGTTATAAAAAATCCCCGATCGCCAGCGTAACTCCACGTCCCCCAGAAAGTGTCGGGGGCTAATTTTTTTATCATTGAATTCTGGATGTTTAGGAAGGAGGGAGAGTGCAATGCTCTTGAGGGCCCGATTGTTCGGCAAAACGTACGAGTTCGGCAGCATCAAGGAACTGCTGGCCAAAGCGAATGAGGAGAAATCGGGAGATCGCCAAGCAGGAATCGCCGCACAGAGCGCCGCGGAGCGCATCGCGGCGAGGTTTGTGCTGGCAGAGGTGACCTTGGAGACTTTGCGGCAAAATCCCGTTGTGCCGTACGACGAGGACGAGGTCACAAGAGTTATTGACGAGGCGGTGGACGAAACCGTTTATCAGGAAATCAAGGGCTGGACGGTGGGCGAATTCCGCGAATGGCTCCTGGCGGATACCACCACCGGCGAAATGATCCGCCGCATCAGCCGAGGATTGACCGCCGAAATGGTGGCGGCGGTAACCAAATTGATGTCCAATATGGACCTGATTGTGGCCAGCAGGAAAATCCGGGTGATCTCCCACTGCAACAACACGATGGGCCTGGAAGGGACGCTCCTTTCCCGGCTGCAGCCCAATCACCCCACGGACTCCCCGGAGGGGATTCGCGCCGCCATCTACGAAGGGCTCTCGTACGGTTCGGGCGATAGCGTCATCGGCATCAATCCGGCGGACGATTCGCTCTCCAGCGTCATGCGCCTGCTGGAGATGACCTACGACATCATCCGCAAATGGGAAATCCCCACCCAAAACTGCGTCCTGGCCCATGTCACCACCCAGATGGAAGCCCTGAAGCGCGGTGCACCGGTCGGCTTGGTCTTTCAGAGCCTGGCGGGTACGCAAAAAGCGAACGAGTCGTTCGGGGTCTCTGTGGACCTGCTGGATGAAGCATACGAACGGGCCCAGAAATACTGCTTCCCCCCCGGGCCGAACTACATGTACTTTGAGACCGGCCAAGGCAGTGCCCTTTCGGCGGATGCCCATTATGGCGCGGACCAATTGACCCTGGAGGCCCGCATTTACGGCCTGGCAAAACGCTATCACCCCTTCCAGGTCAACACGGTGGTCGGTTTCATCGGACCGGAATACCTCTATGATTCCACACAAATCATCCGGGCGGGTCTGGAAGACCACTTTATGGGGAAGTTGACCGGCATTCCTATGGGATGCGACGCCTGCTACACCAATCATGCCCGCGCTAGCCAGAATGACATAGAAAACCTGGCGGTACTGTTGACGGCCGCTGGCTGCAATTACTTTATGGGCGTTCCTATGGGGGACGACATTATGCTCAGTTACCAGTGTACCAGTTACCACGACACCGCCAGCCTGCGCCAACTCCTGGGGCTGCGCCCCGCGCCCGAATTTGAGGCCTGGATGGAGAGCCTCGGACTGATGAAAGATGGACGGCTGACCGAAAAAGCAGGCGATGCCTCCTTATTTCTGCAGAGATGAAAAGGAGAGCCATGACTGGCAAGCAGGACATTGCAATTGATTTGCCTGATCCCACTTCACCGGATTTTCGCCGAAGAATCGGTGTTGCCCATCCCCTTGACCCTGAGGGCCTACGCAATTTGTGCTCAACCACTACGGCGCGCCTGGGAGTCGGGCGCGCGGGGCCACGGCCCAAAACCCCTACGCTGTTGCTCTTTCAGGCGGATCATGCGGTAACCCAGGACGCAATTTACGGGGGGATCAACCCGGAAGTCCTGGCTCAGTTCCCTTTGTTCACTGTACAAACTCTCGTGAAAGACCGAACCGAATACCTGCTGCGGCCCGACCTGGGGCGGCGCTTGAGCGAGGAAGCGAAGGCGATCATCGCCGAGCGCTGCATAAAGAAACCCCAGGTGCAAATTGTGGTTGGCGACGGGTTAAGCGCGGCGGCGATCAACAACAATCTCGGGTTGATTTACCCGGTCATAGAGCAGGGACTGAGGTCGGCGGGCATCAGCATCGGTACCCCCTTCTTCATAAAGTATGCCCGGGTGGGCGTCATCAACGATGTCAACGACATCATCGGTGCCGATGTCGTTGTCATTTTGATCGGGGAACGCCCGGGCCTGGGTATCGCCGATGCGATGAGCGCCTATATGGGCTGGCGTCCTACTGCCGGTAAAACCGATGCGGACCGGGATGTAATCTGTATGATTACAAACAACGGTGGCATCAACCCCCTGGAAGGCGGCGCCCTTGTGGTGGAATTGATCCAGAAAACTCTGAGATACCAGGCCAGTGGCATAGAACTGAAACGGAAATTGGCCGCGGAAATGGAGCACTCTGCCTATCGGCCAGGCGGTAGTGATCCCAAACGCCGGTCATGCCTCTGATAAACCCCAGGAATTGAAGGAGCAAATTGGTCGGCATTGTCGTCGTCGCCCATAGCGAGCAACTGGCTGCCGGAGTCTGCGAGGTCGCCCTGCAGATGGCTGGCGGTGCCGAGGTCCCGGTCATCCCGGCGGGCGGAACGGAGGACGGTCGCCTGGGGACCAGTCTGGATAAAGTGCTCAGCGCTCTCCAGCAGATACTGGACCAGGGCCACAGCGCGCTGGTACTGGCCGACCTGGGCAGTTCCATTATGGTCGCAGAAATGGCTCTGGAGTATCTGCCGCCGGAGTGGCAGAGTCAGGTGCGCCTGGCGAATGCCCCTCTGGTGGAAGGCGCCCTGGCTGCCGTCGTGGCTGCCTCCGGGGGGGAGAACCTGGATGCCGTTCAGTACGCCGCCGAGCAGGCAGCCCGGGTCTCCAAGATTTTGGGACCCACCCCGGAAATGATGCCTCCGCCTCCCGTCCCGGAGGAGATCGCGGGAGCGCCCAAGGAATCAGTGGAACTGGTCGTCCCCAACCCCACCGGCCTCCATGCCCGCCCCGCTGCCCGCTTCGTCCAGACCGCTATGCAGTTCCGCTCCCACATCACCGTGCAGAACCTCTCCCAGGGGCGGCCGCCCGTCAACGCCAAAAGCATGGTGGAGGTCGCCAGCGGAGGAACGGCCTGGCAGGGGGAACGGATCCGGATCGTCGCCCGGGGAGAAGACGCCGCGGCGGCCATTCAGGCCCTGAAGACGCTGGTGGAAAGCGGTTTCGGGGAACTGGAGGAGACGCTGCCCCCGCCTCCGCCGGCTGTCCCCCAACCCGTAGAGGCACCGGCCGAAGGGGGCCTGCGGGGTGTCCCGGCCGCCGGGGGGGTGGCGGTTGCCCCGGTGTTCCAGTACCGACCCCAGACCTGGCATATTGAACGAACCACCGTCCAGGACATCTCCGCCGAGATCGCCCGCCTCCACGGCGCCCTGGAACAGGCCCGCCGGGAACTCCTCGCCCTTCAGGAGGAAGTGGCCGTCCATCATCCGGAGACGGCGCGCATCTTTGAGTTTCAGCGGCTGATGCTGGAAGACCCCACCCTGGTGGACGCCATAGAGCAGAAAATCCGGCAGACGGCCTGGAACGCCGGGGCTGCGGCGGAGGAGGTTTTCGGGGAGTGGGTCACCCGCTTTGAGCGGGAGGGTACCGAGATCGCCCGATTGCGCGCCGCAGACGTCCAGGACATTGCGCGGCGCGTCCTCCGAATCCTCCTCGGCCTCCCGGAGGAGGCCTCGCTGCGGGCGGTCTCCGAACCGGTCATCGTGGTGGCCCGGGATTTGACCCCCTCCGATACCGCCCGACTGAATCGGGAGATGGTGCGGGGCGTCTGCACGGTCGGTGGCGGCGTGACCTCCCACGTGGCGATCCTGGCGCGGATGTGGAACATCCCGGCGGTGGTCGGAATAGACGAATCGGCGCTGGATATCCCCGGCGGCACGGTGGTCGCCATAGACGGCGACGCCGGTCATCTGGTGGTCAACCCTTCGGCGGAAATTCTGGCGATCTACCGGGAACGGCAGGCCCGGAGGGCGGAGCAGGCCGCGGAGGCCGTCCGCCGGAGCCAGGAACCGGCCGTGACCCGGGACGGACATCGGGTAGAGGTGTTCGCCAACATCGGTGATGTGGCCTCCGCGCGGGAAGCGGTTGCAATGGGGGCTGAAGGGGTGGGGCTTCTGCGCACGGAGTTCCTCTTCGTGGATCGGGCGACGATGCCCGACGAAGAGGAGCAGTACGCCGCCTATCGGGCCATCGCCGATGTACTGGGGGACCGTCCCCTGATCATCCGCACCCTGGATATCGGCGGCGACAAGCCCTTGCCGTACCTGGATATGCCCCCCGAAGCAAACCCGTTTCTGGGCGTCCGGGCCATTCGCCTGACGTTTCGTCGCCCCGACCTTTTCCAGACCCAACTACGGGCCATTCTGCGGGCCGGGGTGGGGCGGAACGTCAAGGTGATGTTCCCCATGGTAGCAACGGTGGAGGAGGTCTTCCGACTTCGGGACGCCCTGGAACAGGCGAAATCTGCTCTGGCGAAGGCCGGCATCCCCCACGCCAAGGATGTGGAAATGGGCATTATGGTGGAGACCCCCGCGGCAGCGGTTGCGGCCGACCATCTGGCCCCGCTGGTGGACTTTTTCAGCATCGGCTCCAACGACCTGACCCAGTACGTTCTGGCCTGCGACCGCACCAACGAGCAACTGGCCGCGCTGTATCAGCAACTGGACCCCGCGGTCATCCGGTTGATCAAAGCGGTCATTGATGCCGCCCACGCGGCCGGTAAATACGCGGGGCTGTGCGGGGAACTGGCCGGGGAACCGAAGGCCATTCCGCTCCTTCTGGGGTTGGGGCTGGATGAATTCAGCATGACCCCCGCGGCGATCCCCCAGGCCAAACAGATTATCCGCTCTTTGAGCATGGCGGAGGCCCGGGAGATCGCCCAACACGCGCTCCGTTTGCCCACCGCTGCGGAGGTCAACCGTTATCTGGAGGAGGTGCTTCGGGAGCGAACCGGTTACCTACCGACGGGCCGGTGACTTTCCCCCAACCTATGCCGCGACTCCTGGCTGACAGGCACACAAAAAGGCGGGGGCATCGCTCTGAGCCCCCGCCTGATCTTTCTGGTCCCGCCACCTGCCCCGCAACAATGGGCAAGGCTGAGCCGCGGCACCGGGCTGAGGGGAATGGTTTAGGGCTTCCAGACCTCCCATACCCTGCCGACCAGGTCGGGGCCGGGCTTCAGGGCGGGTTTCCCGGGTTCCCATCCCGAAGGAGTGACCTCTCCGGTGGCGCGCACATGCTGGAAGGCCTGGATTTGCCGCCTCAACTCCCGAGGGTTGCGGCCCACTTCGGGGACGAGGACCTCCACCGCCCGAACCACAAAGTCCGGGTCAATGATGAACCGGCCGCGAACGTCCACACCGGCCGCCTCGTCGTATACCCCGTATACCGCGCCAATTTTCCCACCCGGGTCGGAGAGCATCGGGAATGGTACCCCGCCCTCCACCATTTTGGAGAGTTCTACCTCCTGCCAGATTTTGTGGACGAAGCGACTGTCGGTGCTGATGGCGAGGAACTCTACTCCGAGCGCCTGAAACTCGTTGTAGAGGGCGGCAACTGCCGCCAATTCCGTGGGTCAAACAAAGGTGAAGTCTCCGGGGTAAAAGCAGAGGACGATCCATTTCCCCTTGTAATCAGAGAGTTTCACGTTCTGGAAGCCCACGCCGGGGACAAAAGCGCTGGCCTCAAAGTCAATCGCGGGTTGACCGACACGCACCGTCATCTTGACCTCCTTTGGCACCTCTTTTTCTGGAGATTCCATGGCGGGCAGCAAAGGCCCTCTGGCGGGTTGGACGCATTTATCCTGAAGTTCTGACATTCTGGCCCTCCTTTCCTAATCTGGGTATATCCTCTACGGAGCAGGAGCGGGGATATTGATACTGTTGTGGTATAGTATACACCAAAACCGTTGGGATGTCAATCCCTAACATTGAGGGGGCTTGCACAGCAATTCACTCCGCATAGGAAAGGGGCGGGGGATGGGGTTTGTGGGGGCGGCAAAGCCGCCCCCACAAACCCCATTCTCTCTTTCACGGGCGCGCCGCTCCCCTGAAATGATTTGCTGCACAAGCCCCAGTTCTCACAGATTGGCTTATTTGTGAAAAAGAGGTATAATATTTTAAGTGTACGAATTTCCTGACCGGAGCAGAATCCGTGCGCTACCTGGTTATTTCCGATATTCATGCCAATCGCCCTGCAATGGAAGCTGTATTGAAAGACGCCGCCCCCTTTGATATGATCTGGTGCCTGGGAGACCTGGTCGGGTATGGGCCGGATCCCAACGAGTGCGTGAGCCGCATCCAGGACTTTGAGCATATCTGCGTTGCAGGCAACCACGATTGGGCCGCCCTGGGGCAATTGACTCTGGACGATTTCAACACCGAAGCCCGGATCGCCCACATCTGGACCCGGGAAGAGATCAGCCCGATCACTCAGGACTATCTCCAGCAACTTCCGGTGCGTCTGGAACAGGAAGGGTTCACCCTGGTTCACGGGAGCCCGCGCGAGCCGATCTGGGAATACCTTCTGGACCTGGGGGGAGCGCTGGTCAGTTTTTCGTACTTCTCTACACCCTTCTGCCTGGTAGGCCACACCCATCTCCCAATGATATTTGTGCTGGACGAGGGGACGGGCCGCCCGCACGCGATTATTCCCGAAGTCGGAGCGCCGATCCCCCTGCGCCGTCATCGGCTGATCCTGAACCCGGGGAGTGTGGGGCAGCCGCGGGATGGCGACCCGCGCGCCAGTTACGCCATCCTGGATACCGATGCAATGACCTGGGAACTCCGACGGGTCCCTTACCCGATAGAAATCACTCAGGAACGAATGCGCGCTCGCGGTCTTCCCCGCCGTTTGATCGCCCGCCTGGAATTGGGCCGATAGAGGGAACCCCTGCAGGCCTTGCCACGTCTTGATAACGAAGCGTCCACCCAGAGACACAAAGGAGATCGGAATGAAGAGGAATCGCTTTACGCGAATCGGGTATGGGGTGATCCTCATCGGCTTGCTCCTGGCCCTGCTGGCAACGGGATGCGCCAGCAGACGTTCCATCGTTCCTGCCGAGGCACCTGTTCCACTGGCATTGAGCCCATACCAGGGCGAAGTGGTAGCAGAAAAAAGGGCCATTGCGGTGACCGGGGTCGGCGCGGATTCAGCCACCGCCGCTGCATTCGCCACCACCGAACGAATGGTCATCCGAACCGCCAGCCTGGACCTCATCGTCCCGGATACCGATAAGGCACTGAACGAAATCCAGGCGATGGCGAAAGAACTGGGCGGCTACGTGGTCTCCGTGGAGGTATACCAGTACCAGGAGGGCCGCCAGGCCTCAGTGACATTCCGGGTCCCGGCAGACACCCTGGACACTGCCCTGGAGCAGTTACGTGCCCTGGCGACTACCGTCCGGCGGGAGTCCGTCTCCGGGCAGGATGTGACCGAGGAGTATGTAGACCTGGAATCCCGCCTGCGCCACCTGGAGGCCAAGGAGAAACAACTGCTGGAGTTTCTGGAGAAGGCGGAAGATACCGAAGCGGTCCTTGCTGTCTACGAGCACCTCAGCCAGACCCAGGCGGAGATAGAGCAGGTCAAGGGACGGATGCGGTTCCTGCGCGACCGGGTTGCGCTGGCAACGATCACGGTCAGCCTGATCCCCGACGCGCTGGCCCAGCCACTGGATACCGGCGGGTGGAACCTGCCCGCCACGTTCCGCAATGCGGTGGAAACCCTGCTGAGCGTCCTGGAGTTCGTCGTTGAAGCGCTCATCTACTTCGTTATCGTCGTCCTGCCTTCGCTGATCCTGCTGGCGCTTCCAATGGTCGGGATCGCCCTGCTGGTACGCTATCTGGTGCGCCGCCGTCGCCGATAAGGGTAACGATTCGTCTGATTAGGGTTCTGTACCCGTCAGCCAGCCGTGCGCGGGGACAGAGGTTTTGCGGGGCGGCGAAGCCGCCCCGCAAAACCTGTCCTCCGACTTTTTCATCCCAGCGAAAGAGGAAATGACCATCACCATCGTCGGCCTGGGGCCGGGTTCTCCCCATCACCTGACCCGGGAGGCGTGGGAGGTGCTGGAGACCAGCCGGGAGGTCTGGCTGCGCACCGCCCGCCATCCCACCGTTCCTCACCTGCCCGGCCATATCATCCTCCACTCTTTTGATGACCTCTACGACTCGGCGGAGGATTTCGCCGAAGTCTACCGCACCATCGCCGCGCGGGTGCTGGAACTGGGCCGTCGGCCCGAAGGGGTCGTCTACGCCGTCCCCGGGCATCCCCTCGTCGGTGAGGCATCGGTACAGCAAGTCCTGAAAGGCGCCCAGGAGGCGGGCCTGACCGTCCGGATTGTGGACGGGATCAGTTTCGTGGACGCCGCGCTCACCGCCCTGGGGCTGGACGGTCTGGATCCGGGGCTGCAAATCTACGACGGGATAGAGGTCGCCGCCCGCCATCATCCCCCGCTGAACCCCGACCTCCCCGCCCTCATCGGTCAGGTCTACAGCCGACGCCTGGCAGGGGACCTGAAACTGGCCCTGATGAACCAGTACCCCGATGAACATCCCGTCGCCCTGATTTTCGCCGCCGGAACGGCGGCGCAGCGGGTGATCCATCTGCCGCTGTACGAACTGGACCACCACGAAACGGACCATCTGACGACCCTCTACGTCCCCCCGCTTCCCCCGGTGAGCAGTTTTGAGGGGTTCCAGGAGACGGTCGCCTACCTTCGTGCCCCGGATGGTTGCCCCTGGGATCGGGAACAGACCCACGAGAGTCTGCGCAGTAATCTTCTGGAAGAGGCCTATGAGGTCATTGCGGCGATAGACGCCGGAGATATGGACGACCTGCGGGAGGAACTGGGCGACCTGCTCCTCCAGATCGTCCTGCACGCCCAGATCGCCACCGAAGAGGGGGATTTCCGGATGGCCGACGTCATCGCCACCATAGACCGGAAAATCAAGCGGCGCCATCCCCACGTCTGGGGCGAACTGCAGGTCCGCAACACCCAGGAGTTACTGGTCCGTTGGGAGCACCTCAAACGGATGGAGCGAAATGAGAAGGAGGGGAGGTCCGGCCATATGCTGGACGGGGTCCCAAGAGCCCTGCCCGCCCTCCTGCAGGCCCACGCCTATGGGGAACGGGTGGCGCGGGTCGGGTTTGACTGGTCCGGCCCGGAGGAGGTGGCCCAGAAAGTACGGGAGGAACTGGCCGAAGTGGAGGGGGCCCGTACACCGGAGGAGGTGGAGGCGGAACTGGGCGACCTGCTCTTTGCCATCGCCAACTGGGCCCGCCACCTGGGGGTGGAGCCGGAGACGGCGCTGCGCAAGGCCAACGCCCGCTTCGCCCGCCGTTTCCGTGCGATGGAAGACCTGGCCCAAGAGCGCGGGCTGGATATGAATAAGATGACCCTTGCCGAACTGGACCGTCTCTGGGAAGAGGTGAAAGAGCAGTTTGAAGAATGAACAGCCATCCCACAGCGCGAGGCGCTTGCGAAAACCCGTCCACCCCCACACCTCCCCCGAAAGCATCGCCACCGCCTTGAAAGAAGCGGCCTCTGTGCTGGCCTCCGTCTCCGAGACCCCCCGGCTGGAGGCGGAGGTCCTTCTGGCTCACGTCACGGGACTCACCCCAACGGCGATCCTGGCCCGCCTGGAGCGCCTCCTTGCGCCGGATGAAAAGGCCCGTTATAATGAGTTACTGGCCCGCCGCGCGGCGGGCGTCCCCCTTCCCTACCTGACCGGACGGATGGAGTTCTACGGCCTGGAGTTCACCGTCACGCCGGATGTGCTCATCCCCCGTCCGGAGACGGAAGTGCTTGTGGAGCAGGCGCTGGCCCGGAACCCCCGGACGGTGGTAGATGGGGGGACGGGGAGCGGATGTATTGCGATCGCTCTGGCGGTCCATCTCCCGCAGGCCCGGGTCTGGGCCACGGACATTTCCCGCGCAGCGTTGCGGGTCGCAGTAGATAACGCCCAGCGCCACGGCGTGGCAGACCGGATTCTCTTCATCCAGGCCGATTTGCTCTCGCCGCTGCGGGGGCCGGTGGACCTGATCGTCAGCAACCCGCCCTACGTGGCCGAAGAGGAATGGCCTGCGCTCCCCGCTTCGGTGCGGGAGTATGAACCCCGACAGGCGCTGGACGGGGGACCGGGAGGGTTGATGGTGATCCGGAGATTGCTGAAGGGCGCCCCCCGACTGTTGAGGCCGGGAGGGACGCTGCTGGTGGAGATCGGCGCCGGTCAGGGCGATCGGGCGACTGCCCTGGCCCGTAGCAGTACCCCCGGCGCACGTGTTCGCATTCACAGCGATCTCGCCGGGCGGGATCGGGTGCTGGAGGTGACCCTGTGAAGACCCGAGTCGTTCGGGCCGAAGAAAGCGGCGTAGTGGAACGGGCTCTGGCCGTATGGCAGAACGGTGGATTGGTCGCTTTTCCGACCGACACCGTCTACGGACTTTCGGCGCTGCCAACAAGCGACAAAGCACTGCGCCGCCTGTGGCAAACCAAGGGCCAGGATGCCGGTACGTTCATCGCGCTCCTCTTCGCCGATATAGCGGAACTTCCCCGCTTTGCGACTCTGCCGGATGCCCTCCGTCCTCTGGTTGACCGCTTCTGGCCTGGTCCGTTGACCCTCATGCTTCCCCGCACCGAAGCGGTTCCCCGGCAAATCGGCGAAGGGACACGGGTCGGTGTGCGCATTCCAGCTCTGCCCCTGGCCTGCCGTCTTGTCCAGGCAGCGGGAGGGGTTCTGGCCGTCACCAGCGCCAGTTTGCCCGGACGCCCGGCCGGTCGCACTGCACGGGAAGCGCTGGAGCAACTGGATGGCAAAGTGGACCTGGTGATTGACGGGGGGCCTGCGCCCATTGGGGTGGTCTCCACCGTGGTGGACGGCAGCCGCTGGCCGCCGGTCATATTGCGAGAGGGAGTAATTTCCGAGGCGGATATCCGGATCGCGCTGGGGCTGGTACGACCCCGGGGGAAATAAAAAAAACCGGGCGGGGTCCCCCGCCCGGTTTATCCGAAGTTACCGCCGGGAACTGCAACCGGCGCAGGAGGAACTGGAGCAGGAGGAACAGGAAGAGCCAGCACCGGTGATCACCCCCCCGCTGCCAATGGCGGCGAAGAGGGAGATCGCCCGCCGGGTCTCCAGGCTGCCACAGTGGGGGCAGGCGATAGCGTCGTTGGCCTTAGACATCGGCCGCAGCGCGTCAAAACGTTTCTGGCATTGCTGGCAAATGTACTCATACAGCGGCATAGTCCACCTCGCCTGAATATTCTACATCGGATAGCCTCAAAAGTCAATCGGCTCATACTAA
>CAKZOY010000485.1 GCA_937138275.1 uncultured Chloroflexota bacterium | reverse complement strand
AAGAGCGATAAACATCATCTTGGGTCTGGACAAACCGGTTTGTATCATACCATAGCAATGGAATTTGGCAACTGGGTACAGTGACCTCTCAGCCCCTCAGGGCTTGCGCAGCAAATCACTCTCGGGAAGCAGCGTGCCCGCGAAGTCAAGAAGAAAGTGGGGTTGTGGGGGCGGCTTCGCCGCCCCCACAACCCCACACCCCACCCCTTTCCATACAGGGCGAATTACTGCGCAAGCCCATCAGCAACAAACTTGACATCTTCCATATATAGGTGTATGATAATATTACTTCAGTTCGCCGCTCTCTGGTAGCAAATTATCCTCGTACTACAAGAGATGTTCCTCCCCAAGGACCTCGTCTGCGTCAAAATGGCCAAAGGCTGCACCGAACGCGCAAAACAGTCCGCCCTATCCGCAGTGAACGCATGGAGGTATAATGGCCTGGAAACGATTCATCATAGAATGGGGCACAGGAGCCGACCTGCACGGACAAGACGCCACAAAAGCAGCCTGCCGAGCCGTCCAGGACGCCATTTCCCGTAGTTGCCTTTGTGGATTATTAGAGATCGTCCGCCTTCAAGACCTGAATGCAATGCGGGTAGATGTTCTGGTCGCCGTACCGATGCCCGATCAGGTCCAGGCCGATACCGTCCTCTCCGTCATCCCCTTTGGAAAGAAAACTCTCCAGGTCATCTCTGGCGGCATGAGCGCCCCGGGCTTATACCAGCCCGAGTTGGGTGACCGCTCTTCTGATATCATCGTGGCAAACGCTGCAGTAACTGTGTGGATAGACCATGAAGGGCCCGAACCCCCATAGGTGACAATAGGCCTGGTTGGCGGACAGATATTCGCCGCCCGCAAATTTCTCTTTCTCTCCTGCTTACCCAACGCCCCATAGGGAGGCAACGCTGTCTGTTCTCAAAAGAGCAAGCAGTCAGATCGTATCAATACTTGAGGAAGACCACCGAACCAATTTCAAGGAGGTGCACAAAGTCCAATGAGCAGCGCTACTCCACAAAAGATTCGCAGATTTTCCCAAGTTAAGGTAAGGAGGTAGAACAATGTCCATTGAACCCGAAAACCTGCTGTGGATGTACACCACGATGCTCACCATCCGCCGCTTTGAGGAGAAGGTGGGCGAACTCTTTGCCGTGGGCAAGGTCCCGGGGTTCGTGCATCTCTATATCGGCGAAGAGGCGGTCGCTACGGGGGTTTGCGCCCATCTGCGCAAGGATGACTATATCACCAGCACGCACCGGGGCCATGGTCATCTGATCGCCAAAGGGGGCGACCTCAAACTGATGATGGCTGAACTGTTTGGCCGGCGCACCGGCTACTGCAAGGGCAAGGGCGGCTCTATGCACATTGCTGATGTAGACCTGGGGATCCTGGGGGCCAATGGCATTGTCGGCGGAGGACCGCCCATCGCGGCAGGCGCGGCACTGGCAGCCAAGTATCGGGGTGCTGGTCAGGTCGCGGTCTGCTTCCTCGGCGACGGGGCATCTAACCAGGGGACCTTCCACGAGGGGGTCAACCTCGCCTCTGTCTGGAAACTGCCTGCCATTTTCGTGGTAGAAAACAACATGTACGGCATCTCCCTGTCCCAAACCCGCTCCATGCGCGTCCAGGATATCGCCGATCGGGCAGCCGCTTACGACATTCCGGGATTCGTGGTGGACGGTAACGACGTTATCGCCGTGTACGAAGCCGCCGGTGAGGCCATTCGACGAGCCCGGGCCGGCGAAGGTCCAACCCTCATTGAGTGCAAGACCTACCGCTATCGCGGCCACTTTGAGGGCGACCCGATGATCTACCGCACCCGGGAGGAAGAGGAGATGTGGAAAGCCAAGGACCCCATCCCCCGCTTTCAGGCGAAACTCCTGGAGATGGGCGTGCTGACGGAAGCGAAGGCTAAAGAGATTAACGACCGCATCGTTGCTCAGGTGGAGGAAGCCGTGCGCTTCGCCGAGGCAAGCCCGTGGCCGGCGCTGGAAGAACTCCTGGAAGATGTGTACACCGTAGCCGCGTGACGGCTACCCTTATGGTCAACGATCCGCCTTTGGAAACGGAGGTAAACCCATGCGAACCCTGACCTTTGCCCAGGCGCTAAATGAGGCTCTAAAGCAAGAAATGCGGCGGGACCCCACCATCTACGTGGCTGGAGAAGATGTAGGGGTATACGGCGGCATCTTCGGTGTGACGGCGGGTCTGCTGCAAGAATTCGGAGAAGACCGGGTGCGCGATACCCCTATCACGGAGAGCGCCATCATCGGCTCGGCAGTGGGCGCGGCTGCCGGTGGACTCCGCCCGGTAGCGGAACTGATGTTCATTGACTTCATCGGCGTCGCTCTGGACCAACTCTACAATCAGGCGGCGAAGATGAAGTATATGTTCGGGGGCAAGGCCCGCCTGCCCATCGTATTACGGACCACCTGTGGCGCCGGGATGTGCGCGGCAGCCCAGCATTCCCAATCCCTGGAAGCCTGGTTCATGCACATCCCCGGCCTCAAGGTCGTCGTTCCCTCCACTCCCTACGATGCTAAGGGCCTTCTGATCACCGCCATCCGGGATGACAATCCCGTCGTCTTCATTGAGCATAAGATGCTCTACGGCATGGAAGGGGAAGTGCCCGAGGAGCCATACACGATCCCCTTTGGTCAGGCAGACATCAAGCGGGAAGGGTCGGACGTCACCGTGGTCGCCACGATGGCCATGGTGCACAAGGCCCTCACTGCGGCAGAGGAACTGGCCAAAGAGGGGATTTCGGTAGAGGTAGTGGACCCCCGCACCCTGACGCCGCTGGATGTGGAGACCATCGTCAATTCGGTCAAGAAGACCCGGCGGCTGGTGGTCGTCCACGAGGCCGTCAAACAAGGCGGGGCAGGAGGCGAAATCGTTGCCTCGGTGGTGGAAGAGGCCTTTGACTACTTGGATGCTCCTCCGAAGCGGGTGGCCGCTCCCTTCACCCCGGTGCCTTTCAGTCCCGTGCTGGAACAGGCCTTCATCCCCAGTGTGGAGAAGATTGTCGCCGCCGTGAAGGAAGTCGTGGCCTGACGGCTACTTTTGCTCTCCTCTCCCCCTTCGGACAGAGAGCGGAGGGAATCGGAAGAAGTGGTTCGGGGCAGCGACCCCACTGCTGCCCCGAACCATTGCCTGTCTCCCTGATGGGAACCTTATCGTGATGCCGTGCTCCAGTGCTGAAAGTTAGGAGGAACCCAAAATGGATCTGGGACTGAAAGGCAGAGTGGCCCTGATCACCGGGGCCGCACAGGGGATCGGTAAAGCCTGCGCGCTGGCACTGGCCGAGGAGGGATGCAATCTCGCCATCTGCGACATCAACCCGCGGACCCTCCAGCAGACAGCGGAAGAACTTCGGGCGAAGGGTGTGGAAATCCTGGCCGTCCTGGCAGATGTCACCAAGAAAGAGGATACCGATGGCTTTGTAGCCCAGGCCGCGGAGAAGTTTGGCCGCATTGACATTCTGGTCAACAATGCGGGCACCGGGCGGCTCAGCGACCTGATGACCTTGCCGGAGGAAGAATTCCGCTTCAACATGGAGTTGATGCTCTACGGCCTGATCCGCCTCAGTAAGGCGGTCGTTCCCTACATGCGGCAGCAGAAGTGGGGCCGTATTATCAACATCTCCTCCATCTTCGGGAAGCAGCCGGGTGGGCTTCTGGATTACGATGCCATCAAGGCCGCGGTCATCATGGTCACCAAGGACTTCGCCAACTATCTGGCCAAAGACGGCATTCTGGTCAACGCGGTTTGTCCCGGCCCGATCCGCACGCCGCTCTGGGAAGGCCCGGGCCAACTGGGAGAGCAGTTGGGAGGACTCATCGGGAAGTCGGGTCAGGAGGCGATCCAGTGGTTTGCCGAACAAAACATCCCGCTGGGCCGCTATGGCCTTCCCGAGGAGATTGCCTCTATGGTCACCTTCCTCGCCTCCGAGAAGGCCAGTTTCATCACCGGGCAGGCCATTAATGTAGACGGAGGGATGGTAAAAGCGGCTTACATTTAGGCCTTCTATACGGTCCAAGACGGGCGAGGGGAACATTCTCTTCGCCCGTTCTTTCCGCTTATCTGCAATAAAGTCGGGAGGAGCCATGCGTGAAACACAAACGACCATCCGGGTGTCCACCTTTACAGGCGGTCTGATCGGACCCAGCATCCCGATGTTGGGCCCTGTAGTCAGCGGCGGTACCATTATCGCCGAGACAGCCCCCGGCTGCTGGGGGCCGATGATCACCCCGTCCTTCCGCGGGGGTCATGAAGTGACCACCCCGGTCGCCGTGGAGGGAGCGGAGCCGGGGGATGCCATCGTCATCCGCATCCAGAAAATCCGCGTGACCTCTCTGGCAACCGCTTCGGGCACAATGTCCTTCGTAGAAGGGCGCTATACGGGCGATCCGTTCGTCGCCCGGCACTGTCCGAACTGCGGGACAAATAACCCACCCACCAGGGTGGAAGGAATCGGTCCGGAAGCCATCCGCTGCGCCGTTTGTGGGGCTGAAGTAAACCCCTTCCGGGTAACCCACGGGTACACGATGGTTTTTGACGACGAACGGCGCCTGGCCCTGACCGTGACGCCCGATGTGGCCCAGGCCCTGGCCCAGGACGCTGTCCGGGTAATGGCCCTGCCCTCCCAATCTGCCCAGAACCCGATCGTGGCTCTCTGTCCGGCGGACCTGCCGGGCGTGGTGACCCGTCTGCGCCCCTTCATCGGCAATATCGGCACAACCCCTGCTATTGATATGCCCGATTCCCATAACGCCGGCGACTTCGGCCAACTCCTGATCGGCGCTCCTCACCAGTACGGGATCACCCGAGAACAACTGGAAGCCCGCACCGACGGTCATATGGACATTGACTCCGTGCGGGAGGGGGCGATCCTGATCTGCCCCGTAAAAGTGCCCGGTGGCGGCGTCTACCTGGGAGATGCCCACGCAATGCAGGGGGATGGCGAGATCGCGGGCCATACCACGGACATTTCCGCAGAAGTGACCCTTCAGGTCCACCTCCTCAAAGGGCTGAACAACGAAGGCCCGATCCTGCTGCCCCCACCCGAGGACCTTCCTCATCTGGCCCGTCCCCTTACTTCTGCCGAGAGGGAGGCCGCCAGACGGCTGGCTCAGAAGTTCGGTCAGAGCGTGATAGAGGATGCGGCTCCTATCCAGATGGTAGGGTCCGGGGCAAATCTGAACGAGGCCACCCAAAATGGGGTGAGTCGCCTGGCCCGATTGCTGGACATGTCCGAAGAAGAAGTGCTCAATCGGGTGACCATCTCCGGTGCCGTGGAGATCGGCCGTCTGCCAGGAGTTGTCACGGTGACCATGCTGGCCCCGCTGGCGAAACTGGCCGCTCTGGGCCTGGCCGACCTGGTGCGGGAGCAGTACGGCTTTTAAGGGCATTGGGGGACGGCGAGTCCGCCGCCGTCCCCATCTTTTTCTGGAGGAAACATCACCTTGGACAAGAAACCCGTCGGTATCATTGCCAACCCGGCCTCCGGGAAGGACATCCGTCGCCTGGTAGCCCACGGATCGGTCTTTGACAACAACGAGAAAGTGAACATCGTCCGACGAGTGCTCCTGGGCCTGGAGGCCGTAGGGGTAGAGCGGGTGCTGTTTATGCCCGATTACTTCGGGATTGTCCCGCGAGCACTGGAGGCAATCCGGGTCGGTATAGAGGTCTGCGAAATCCCGATGCGCATCCGCGGAAATCAGGACGACTCCACGATCGCTGCCGGGCTGATGGCCGAAGCCGGGGTCGGCTGCATCATCACCCTGGGAGGGGATGGCACCAACCGGGTGGTAGCCAAGGGCACCGTGGATATTCCCCTGATGCCCATTTCCACCGGGACCAACAATGTGTTTCCCGTGATGATTGAGGGGACCATCGCCGGCCTGGCTGCCGGTATGGTCGCCAGCGGGCTGGTGCCCCTTGAGGAAGCCACGGTCCCCACCAACCGCCTGGATGTACTGGTGGACGGTCAGTTGGTGGACCTGGCACTGGTGGATGTGGCGGTCTACGACGACCCCTTTGTGGCGACGCGGGCCATCTGGGATATCAGCAAAGTACGGGAAATCTTCCTCGCCCGGGCCGCGTCCTGCAATGTGGGCCTCTCCTCTATCGGCGGAAACCTCTACTGTGCTCACATGGACAACCACCATGGAATCTACATCCGCCTGGCGGAACCGACCAGCGCGGAGGCGGTGGAACTCGCCGCCCCGGTCGGGCCGGGTCTGGTAAAGCCTGTGCACGTCTCTGCTTTCCGCCTGCTGGAGGTCGGTGATGAGGAGGATGTACACTTCCAGCCATCCATCCTGGCCCTGGATGGCGAGCGGGAGGTGGAAATTCACCGAAACCGGCGGGTTGTCATCCACCTGAGCGATCGGGGCCCCCGGGTGGTGGACGCAGGACGGGCACTGGGGCTGGCGGCGCAGAGGGGATGTTTCTACGCGCCCGGCACCGCGAGCCATGGGGGCTGCGTGCTCTACAGCGCGGGGATATGCCGGAGTCCTTGCCAGCCCCCCGGCGCGTGAGGGGCCAGCGGGAGAGAAATTGGGGGTTTGCGGGCGGCGGCTTCGCCGCCGCCCGCAAACCCCTCTCTCCCGCGACCCGCAGGAGCGTTTGTAGTAAGCCACGGAGCGAAGCGGAGTGGTGTCTCCAGGAGCGTTTGTAGTAAGCCACAGAGCGAAGCGGAGTGGCGTCTCCAGGAGCGTTTGTAGTAAGCCACAGAGCGAAGCGGAGTGGCGTCTCCACCTTCGCCCACTCTCGGGTTGACCTTCTGGTGGGCGGCTGAACAGTTACGGCAAGGGTATCTTCATCATCCAGGAGGAACAGGTATGCCAACCCAGATTATCATGCCCAAACTGGGCATGGCGATGACCGAAGGGACCGTCGTCAAGTGGCTGAAACAGGACGGTGAGCAGGTCGCAAAAGGCGAACCGGTCGTGGTGGTGATGAGCAAGAAAATCACCTACACCGTGGAGTCTCCAGCGTCGGGCATCCTGCGCATCGTCGCATCCCCCAAGGAGACCCGAGCGGTCGGCGGGGTGATCGGTTTCATCCTGGCCCCCGGCGAACCGATGCCAGAAGTGGAAGTCGCGCCGCCTCCCCCACCGGAAGCGGTGGCCGTGGAGGTACGGGCGGCCGCCCCTGCCCCTGCGCCGCCTCCTCCAGAGGCGCCCCGGGAAATCCGCGCCTCTCCCGCCGCCCGCCGCCTGGCCCGGGAGTTGGGGGTGGATATCTCCCGCGTCCGGGGAAGCGGGCCGGAGGGCCGGATCACCGAGGCCGACGTCCGCGCCTACTACGAACAGCAGCAACAGGTGCAGGCCACTCCCCTGGCCCGCCGCATCGCTGAGGAGGAAGGGCTGGACCTGAGCCAGATTCGGGGCAGCGGGCCGGGGGGCCGCATCACCGAGGAGGACGTGTTGCGCGCCCTGGAGGGCCGAAAAGTTCCCGCCGCCGCTCCGCCCAAAGTGATCCCCTTTACCGGTATGCGCCAGGCCATCGCGGAACGGATGACGGAGAGCCTGCACTCCATGGCGCAACTCACCCTCACCGTCAAGGCCGACGTGACCGAACTGGTCGGCCTGCGGGAGGTTCTATCCGCGCGCTGGAACACCCGCCTCTCCTACACCGATTTCCTCGTCAAGGCCGTTGCGCTGGCGTTGAGGGAGCATCCCATCCTGAATAGCACGCTCATCGGTGAGGAAATCGTCATCCACGACGAAATCCATATCGGCGTGGCGGTTGCTCTGGAGGACGGGTTAATCGTGCCGGTGGTCCGCAACGCAGACCGGAAGTCCCTTGTGGAAATTCACCAGACGGTGCAGGACATCGCCGAACGGGCCCGCCAGGGGACGATTTCCGTGGACGAAGTGACCGGCAGCACTTTTACCATCACCAACCTGGGGATGTACGGGATAGACGCCTTCACACCCATCATCAATCCCCCCGAAGTCGCCATCCTGGGAGTGGGGCGGATTTTTGAGGAACTGGCACCCCTCGGCGGGCAGGTCGCCGTCCGTTCCCGGATGGTCCTCAGCCTGACCATTGACCATCGGGTGGTGGACGGCGCTCCCGGCGCGGCGTTCCTTCAGACCGTCGCGCGGTTTCTGGAACACCCGGCCCTAATGTTCATCCCGTAAGGAGCGCTCCTATGGCCGAACTTCAAGACCTCATCGTCATCGGTGGCGGGTCCGGCGGTTTTGCTGCCGCCATGCGCGCCGCGCAACTGGGCGGCAAAGTGACCCTGGTGGAAGAGGCCCTGTACGGCGGCAACTGCATGAACCGCGCCTGTATCCCGACCACATTCCTGATGGCTGCGGCGCGGCAGATGCAGTCCGTGCGGAAAGCCGCGCTCTTCGGGATTCGGGTGGGGGAACCGGAAGTGAGCCTGGATGCCCTTCACGAGCGCAAAGACCTGCTGATTGAAGGGTTGCGCCTGGGGACGGAGCAATTGCTGGCCGAGTATGGCGTGACGTTGCTCCCCGGGCGAGGCCGGCTGGTCGCCCGGGACACCGTGGAAGTGGCCGGACAGCGGATTCAGGCCCGCCGCATCATCATCGCCACCGGTTCGGTCGCCGCCCAACTTCCGGTGGAGGGGGCCGACCTGCCCGGCGTGATGGGCACCGAAGAGGCGGTGGAGTTACGCCAGATTCCGGCCCGTCTTGCTGTTATCGGGAGTTCCCCCTGGCACCTGGAACTGGCCCAGTACTTCCACGCCATGGGCAGTCAGGTCACCCTGATAGAGCCTGGGCCCCAGTTGCTCCCCGAGGCCGACCGGGAAATCGCTCAGCGGCTGGGCAAAATGCTCTACGATTCCGGCATCGCCATCCGACGGGGCAAAGAACTGGCGGCGATCCGCCCGCGGGACGACGGAGCGCTCACGGTCGTCCTGGCCAACGGAGAAGAAGTGGTGGCCGACCGCGTCCTGGCCTCCCGTCGTATCCCCAACTCCGCCGGTCTGGGCCTGCGGGAACTGGGGGTGAAAACCCGGGATGGGGGCATTGTAGTAAACGAGCGGATGGAGACCAGCGTGCCGGGCATCTACGCGGTCGGCGACGTCACTGTCGGGCCGATGTGGTCGCACAAGGCCAACGTTGAGGGTATCGTCGCGGCCGAAAACGCGATGGGACGGGATAGCCGGATGGACTACCGCGCCCTGCCCCGCTGCGTGTACACATGGCCGGAGGTGGCCTGGGTGGGGCTGACCGAGGAGGAGGCCCTCGCCCAGGGCCTGGAGGTGACCGTCGGCCGGTTCCCCGTCGCTATGAACCCCTATGCGATGATCCTGGAAGAAGGGGCAGGGATGGTCAAAGTGATCGCCGGGCGGCATGGTAAAATCCTGGGAGTCCACATCATGGCCCCCGGTGCGGTAGACCTGGTCAACACGGCCGCGGTGGCGATGCTGGCGGAGGCCACAGTGCAGGAACTGATCCGTCTCATCCCGGGCCATCCTTCGGTCGGCGAGGCGCTGGTGGACGCAGCGATGGATGTGGAGAGACGGTCGCTCCATCTGCCCAGGTGGGAGTAGGAGGCGAGGCGCAGCGATGCCTGTGCTCTCTGTTCGGCGCCTGGGGACGGTGGACTACGAGGCGGCGCGGCGGCTTCAGGAAAAACTGGCAGCCGCCCGGGCGCGCGGGGAAATCCCCGACACGCTGTTGCTTCTGGAGCATCCGCCGGTCATCACCGTCGGGCGGGGCGGGGGCGAGGAGGACATCCTGGCGCCCGCCCCGTCTCTATCCCGCATGGGCATCCGGGTAGTCCCCACCGACCGGGGCGGACGGGCCACCTACCACGGGCCGGGGCAACTGGTCGTCTATCCGATCGTCCGTCTGGCCCCGGAGGACCTGCATGCCCACATCTGGCGGCTGGAGGAGGCAACCATCCGCACGCTGCGGGCCTACGGTCTGGCGGCGGACCGGCTGACGGGGCATCCTGGCGTGTGGGTGAACAGCCGGAAGATCGCCGCGGTGGGGGTAGCGTTCTCCGACAGCGTGACCCGCCACGGCCTGGCGCTCAACGTCGCCCCCCAGATGGCCCACTTCGGCCTGCTGATCCCCTGCGGGATCGCCGACCGCGGGGTGACCTCTATGGAGCAGGAATTGGGATGGGCCCCGCCGCTGGCCGAGGTGGCCGACCAGTTTATCCGGGCCTTTGCCGAAGTGTTCGGATACGAAGTTGCCGAAGAGGTCCCTGCGGGATCATCCCTTGCTTCGGGCGACGAACTGCCACCTTGGCTGTGGGGCCGGATGTCGGCCGAGATGGAGGCAGTGGCGGGACGGATGGAGCGTCTCCTGGCCGACCTCTCGCTACACACCGTGTGCCAGGAGGCCCGTTGCCCGAACCTGGTGGAATGCTTCGGGCGCGGCACAGCGACGTTCCTCATCCTGGGGGATATCTGCACCCGGGGCTGCCGTTTCTGCGCGGTACAGCGCGGACAGCCGCAGCCGCCGGACCCGGAGGAGCCGGAGCGGGTGGCCGAGGCGGCGGCCCGGTTGGGGCTACGGCACGTCGTCGTCACGTCGGTGACCCGGGACGACCTGCCCGACGGGGGCGCGGGACAGTTCCGGGCCACGGTCTGGGCAATCCGGCGCCGCCTCCCGGAGGCGACGGTGGAGGTCCTCATCCCCGACTTCGGCGGCTCCACCGCCGCGCTGGAGATGGTGCTGGAGACGGAACCGGACGTCCTGAACCACAACGTGGAGACGGTCCCCCGGCTGTATCCCTCTATCCGTCCGCAGGCCCGCTACCATCGTTCGTTGGGGATACTGGCCTGGGCGAAGACGTACGCCCCCCACATCGCCACTAAATCCGGCCTGATGCTGGGGCTGGGGGAGCAACCGGCGGAGGTCATACAGGTATTGTATGACCTGCGCCGGGCCGGATGCGACCTGGTGACCCTCGGCCAGTACCTCCAGCCGACGGAGGGGCAACTTCCGGTTGTGCGGTACGTCCTGCCGGAGGAATTTGCCGAATACCGGGAGAGGGCTCGGGCGATGGGCTTTCGGGGCGTCGCCTCCGGCCCGCTGGTGCGCAGTTCCCACCGCGCCGACGCCCTCTATCTGGCAGCCCGGGAAGGTTCGGGGGGTATCGGCGGCCCGGCATCCCAGAGATGAAAGCCCCATACCTCAGAGCCGTCCTGAGGAAATCACTCCCACCTGTGCTCGCCCGGGAGTCTGAAAAGCATCACCCCATAGCCGTCCCCTGATCAAGCTGATGGTTGTCCGATTCTCTCCCGACGGCGCCCGTTCAGGGTCTCCCGAAGCGCCAGTACCTGCTCTTTCCCCAGCGGATAGTACCTCAACGCGATCAGAAACACGACCAGGGCCAGGACGGGCAGCAGGCCCATTCCCAATCGGATTCCCAGCGCCACTGAGGGAAGTTGAACGGCCCGGTCGGCCGCATAGCCGCTCAACCCCAATACCAGGCTGCTGGACCCGCCCACCAGCACCATCACCAGCCGTTCAATGAAGGCATTCACCCCGAAGTAACTTCCCTCCCTGCGCCGGCTGGTGCGCAGTTCGTCCTCGTCTATCACATCGCTGAGCACGATCTCCCGCACCAGAGTGATGCCCGAATGGGCTGCCCCGACGAAAAGCATCATCACGAACGCCTGAGGCAGGTTGGCAACCACCAGCACCGGCAGCATGCAGAGGACAAAGAGCATCACGGAGAGGGCCAGCGTCCGCTTGGAGCCCAGGCGCAACGCTATCCGTCGCCACAGGGGGTACTGAAAAGGGGCGGGGGATGAGGTGCCGGAGGCTTGTCCCGCTCTTTGGGGAGGCGTTTTACCCCCCCTTATCCTCCCGGCCCAAAGGGGACAGGTGAGCAAGTAGACAAAATGTGGGGGGTTTTGGCGCTGGCGGCCTTCGGCC
>CAKZOY010000484.1 GCA_937138275.1 uncultured Chloroflexota bacterium | reverse complement strand
GTAGTCAGCCACGCGGCGCAGCGGAGTGGCGTCCCGGCGCTACTCCGCTACGCTCCGTAGCGCACTACAAACCTCAAAGCGTTCGCAGTCAGCCACCTGCAACTTGCGACTTGCGACCTGCGACTCTGTGCCTTGTTAGCCTGCGGTGGGCATCGCCACATAGAATGTGCTCCCCTGCCTCTCCACGCTCTCGGCCCAGATGCGCCCCCCATGGGCCTGAACGATGTGGCGGGCGATGGATAGCCCCAGACCGGCACCCCCACCCCAGCGTCCCTGTCCTCGCTTATAGAAGCGCTCAAAAATCCGCGGCAGGTCCTCTGCAGGGATCCCTACTCCGGTATCCTGCACCGAGATGACCACTTCGTTGCCAGCCTGCTCGGCGCGCACCCGGATTTCCCCTGTGGGGGTGAACTGGATGGCGTTATGCACCAGATTGGCAATGACCCGCTGTATCTGCTCAACATCTGCCAGGATGAGGGGGAGGTCGGGGGGCAGATGGACCGTTACTTTCAGGCCGGCCTGCTCCGCCAGCGGGCGTAACCGTTCCACCGACGGTCGCACCACGTCCGCAACAGCCACCGGCGCCATCCGCATCGGGGCGCGGCCCGATTCTATCCGCGCCAGGTCCAGCAACTCCCCCACCAGTTTATCCAGACGGTCCACCTCCGCCCCCATCTGCTCCAGGAAATGGCGGGCCGCCTGGGGGTCTTCCAGCGCCCCTTCCTCCAGGGTCTCCACCAGTGCCTTCAGGGTCGCCAGCGGGGTGCGCAGTTCGTGGGAGACGTTGCTGACAAAATCCCGGCGCACTGTCTCCAGTTCCCGCAACCGGGTCAGGTCCTGGAGCAGGACCAGGACCGCGTTCTCCTCCAGCGGCGTGACGACGGCATAGAAGACGGGCCGACGGGGACCCGACTCAATCAACCCGACCTGTTCCTGCGATCGCTCCCGGCTCTGACGCCACAGTTCTACGAGGCGGTGATCCCAGACGACCTGGGCGAAGGAACGGCCCAGAGCCCCGGTCTCCGGGACATTCAGCATCCGCGCGGCGGCGGGGTTCATCAGTCGGACGGTTCCCGCGCCGTCGGTGATGATGACCCCATCGGACATCCGGTTCAGCAGGCCCGCCAGGCGCGCCTGTTCCTCCTGCAATTGGGTAACCGTCTCCTGGAGCCGTTCCGCCATCTGGTTGAAAGAATGGGTCAGGTCGCCGACCTCGTCGTCGGTGCGGGGGAGAACCCGGGCGGTTAAGTCCCCTGCAGTCACCAGGTGGACCGCGTCGCCCAGGTCCTGTACGGCCCGGATGGTGGGGACGATCCGGAAGAAGGTGAGCAGTCCGATCAGCAGAGCAACCCCGCCGGCTGCTCCCCAGAACGTCTGGCGCAGTCGGGCCACGATCGCCTCTATCCGGATCAGGGGCAGGGAGACCCGGGCAATGCCGACCACGCGCCCGTCCAGGGTCACCGGTACCGCCACATGCATCATATTGTAGTTGACTGTGTGGCTGAAGCGGATGCTCATGCCCTTTCCCGTGATCAGCGCCTCCTGCACCTCAGGCCGATGGAGGTGGTTATCCATCCGCGTGCGATCTTCGTGGGACTCGCCCCACACTACGCCGTCGGGGCCGATGAGGGTCACGCGGGCGTTCAGCATGGAGGCATACCGCCGCGCTGGCTCGTCCAGGAACTCCTGGGGGATTCCGGAAGCCATCGTCGGTGCCAGGGCGTCGGCGATGAGGCGCGCTTCCGCGGTCAACTGGTCCTCCAGGTCCGCCAGATACGTCCGCCGGGCCATCTCCGATAAGCCCCACGCCAGCCCCACCATCGCCAGTAGGATGACCAACTCCAGAGGGATCAGCACCCGCCAGAGCAGGCTGCGGAATTTCATATCACTCCTTTTATTTTACCGCAGAGAGCGCGGAGAACGCAGAGAGAAGTTGGGGTCATCTTCGTTACCCCTCAAACCGGTATCCGACCCCGCGCACGGTGACGATGCGGGTTGGGCTGGACGGGTCGGGTTCCAGTTTCTCCCGCAACCAGCGGATGTGGACGTCCACGGTGCGGCTTCCCCCGACAAAGTCCCATCCCCATACCCGTTCCAGAATCAGGTCGCGGGAAAGCACCATCCCCCGATGGCGAGCAAGGAAGAGGAGCAGGTCGTATTCCTTCGGCTTGAGGGAGACCGGTTCGCCCCGCAGGAAAACCGTCCGGCTGGCGATATCTATGGTCAGGTCGCCGAAGACCAGTCGCTCCCGTCCCCCGGCCTGTTCCGCCGCCAGTTCCTCCCGGATGATCCGCTCCCGGCGCAGGAGCGCCTTCACCCGCGCCAGCAGTTCCCGCATACTGAACGGTTTGGTGACGTAATCGTCGGCGCCGACCTCCAGGCCGACGACCTTATCCACCTCGTCGGTGCGGGCGGTGAGCATCAGGATGAGCGTCGTCATTTCCCGCCGCAGGATGCGGCAGACCTCAAAGCCATCTATACCGGGGAGCATAATGTCCAGGACGACCAGGTCCGGCCGTTCCCGGCGGGCAATTTCCACCCCCTGCCGACCGTCGGAGGCGGTCAGAACTTCGTATCCTTCCCGCCTCAGGTTGTATGCCAGTGTCTCCAGAAGGACCGGTTCGTCTTCTATGACCAGAACTTTGTCTTGCATGGTCGC
>CAKZOY010000483.1 GCA_937138275.1 uncultured Chloroflexota bacterium | reverse complement strand
GCCGCCCCCACAAACCCCACCTTCCCCCTTTTCACGGGCGCGCCACTCTCTCAAAATGATTCACCCCACAAGCCCAACTCTGCTCTGCCCAATTATCGCCCGGCAAGACGCTTCCATATCTGGGCGCGCTCATCGGCGTATTCCTGCTCCCAGAGGGGGTCATCCGCCAGGACGCGCGCCAGTTCGGGCTGGAGTTCCACGTCCAGCAGAACCCGGTCCGCGCCGTACTGCTGGAGCAGTTCGTTGTACCGCACCCCGCGCGTGATCCGCAGATAGTCCTGCCACTGCTCGTAGGGGTAGAGTTCCACTCGCGGGTCCACGAAGACTTTCTGCTCCGGCAACGCCCAGATGAGGTAACTGCCGTAGCCCATTTCGTGAAAGAGACGGCCGCCCGGATGGGCGCGCAGGTATTCCACCGCCGCCACAGGCGTTTCCACGCTCACCAGCGGCCCGACCGGAGTTCCCCGCCAGACCAGTTTCCAGTATTTTTCCGGCAGGGGCATCCGCCCCACCCACCAGGGCTGAACCATCCCGACGGGAACGAATAGGAAGAGCGCCAGGATCAGGTTGAGCGCACTGCGGCGGGCCGGAAGCGCGGCCAGGCGGGGCCAGAGGGCCGTCAGCGCGCCGGCGAAGATGGGCATCGCCGTCATCCCGTACCAGACGACGTAGCGCATCCCGCTCCAGGCCAGCCAGAGGAAGCCCACCAGGAGCAGCGCGTCGGTGGGGGCGAGGGGGCGGCGAGCGTAGGCCAGGGCCATCAGCAGGAGCAGGATGCTGACGTAGAAGACGATGTTGGGGATACCGGAAGGCGCGGGCGATTGCCACTCCACCACCAGGACCTGGCTGGGCTTATCGGTCAGCAGGTCCGCCACATAAGCGGCGATGCCGATGCCGCGCGGGTTGGCGAGGGCCGCCAGGACGGTCAGCGCGCCGACCCCAGCCAGCCACCCGACCCGCTTCCAGGGAAGGGGCGCGGTGTCGTCGTGCCCTATCGTATTGCCGGGGCCGGCGGCGGTGCGAACCGCCTCGCCCACAGCGAAAATGCCCACCAGGACCAGCCCCAGGACAAAGGCGCCGTGGACGTTGACCCAGAAGGCCATCAGGAACGGGAGGAGCAGCAGCCACCCCCTGCGGAGACGTCCGGCCGTGTAGCGGGTGAGCAGGTAGAGGTAGAGGGCAAAGAGGGGGAACGACCAGATTTGAGGGCGGACGATGAGGTTATTCAGGGACATCCCCCCGGCCAGGGCGAGCGCGGGCGCGGCCAGGCGCCAGGAACCGGAACGCTCCCGGGCGGTGAGCGCGGCCAGCCAGAAAGCGGTCAGAACAAGGACGTTGCGGGCGAAGATGACCAGAGAGAGCCCGCCCCAGCGGTAGAGAACGTAGAGCAGCAGTTCCCCCAGCCAGACGCCGTAGGTGAAAGGAGCATCCTCCGGCAGCGTCCAGGCGAACATGTTGGTCGTCGGAATGGAGCGGGTGGTGTAGATGATCTCCCCGATTTTCAGGTGCCACCAGAAGTCGTTGGGCGGCAGGGGGATGAGAGAGACGTAGAACCCCAGCGCGGCCAGGATGACCAGAGGCCAGAGATGGTCAGTGCGCAGTTTCATCGGCGTCCTCCCTGCGAAGAAGCGAGCCCCCCAGATGCCGCCGGGCCAGAAGGAACCAAAGCAAAAGCGCTGGACCCAGCCAGAAGTACCATAATTGGTCAAAAGCGGTGATGAACACAATTGCTTGGAGCAGGCCGTAGGACGCAAGAAGAACCATAGCAGTCCGGGAGCGGGGAGCGACCAGCAGTCGGAGAACAGCGGGTAGTAGACCAATCAGGGCAGGGAGCAGGTCGGAAATCCAGCCATAGGCAGCAGTAACCGGCGAGACAACAGCAATCAGCGGAAATTCTTCTTCCCACACCCAGCGGTTCCGGCGGCGAGCCCCGTAGAATGCCAACCAAGAGAGACCTACGAGAGACCCCACCAACTGGAGCGCAAAATGCTCCGGGCCCAGGCAGAGCCGCAGAAGGCCGCCAATGGTGGGCGTGGCCCATTCCGTCGGCGGGTAACGGGTCCACGCGTTCAGGTATTGGATCACTACGGCGGGGTTGAACGCCATCGCGATGGCGAGGCTTCCCAGCAAAGCACCGCCAAAGCCAAGAAAGAAACTCCAGCGCTTTTGGGTAAAAGCCCATACGACCAGAGCCAGGAGGATCAGGTAATTCGTGTGGGGCTTGATGGTAAGCAGGGCAGCGGTTGCTCCGGCCAGAAGGGGATACCTTTTGATCCAGATGAACGCTCCGACTGCCCCGATTAGGATAATTGGGGTAACCTGACCATCGTTCATACCGCTCATAAAGGGATAGAACGTTAGCCCGATAAACCAGGCGATCCAGCGACGAGAAGTTCCTCCCTGTGTCAGGTGTCCGATCCGGTCCGATGACCATACCACAGCTACAAGTTGAAGAAAAAACCAGAGGGTTCGGGCAACAGGGTACGGCAGAAATCCCAGGGGCATAGTGAGCGCCAACGTCCATGGCGGATTCCACATCATCATCCCTTGCATATGCCCCATGGCGCGCTGGAGAGGATAGGTCAAATTCGGGTCATATGGGTTCTGTCCCGCTGCATTCAGCCTGCCTGCAGCCCAGTATTCTAAGAAATCGTCCCGGGACAAAAATTTGGGGCTCATCAGGAGAGAAGCAATCAGTGGTAGGACCACCCACAGGGCAATGAGCAACAGAACCCCTTCCAGTATTCTCAGGTAGAGAATCCGACGACGGACCATAAGTCTCTCCCTTCTCTAAAATTCCGGACCAGCCGCACTTCCGCCCCGTCCACTCCCATCCAGGCGACGAATGCTCCGCACGGCCCAGAAAAGGAGAAAGAGGCACATCCCCCATCCCGAAAACGCCAGCATCCTTTCGGTAACTACCAATCCCTCGGGGGGGATACAGGGCAAAATCCGGAATTTCCCCATCAGGTCCAGGAGGAAACCCACCAGCATCAGTACGGGCACCGGGAACAGCCAGAGGTCCATCAGAGCAACAGAAAGGCAGCGCTGATAAAGAAGATACAGCAAAAGAGGGATCAGAATCGTCATCATATGCAGATGGGAATGCCAGGCACTCGCGCAGGTGGCAGCCATCGTCCCCAGGAGGGCCACCCCGAATTTCGGGGAAACGGGAGAAAGGGGGCGCAGCCAGAAGGAGAGGGCCGCCAGGAGGGTTAAAGCCAGCCCCGCCAGCGCGATGCCCCAACTGACCTCCGAACCGGCGAGGGAACTCAGGTTGATCCCCACCATCCGCCAGTTCACCATATATTGGGGATTGTTGCTCGGCAGACCGGACGCACTACCCAGCCACAGGTCTACCAGACGACGCATCGCCTCGGGGCCGCCGATCCCGACAGACCCCACCAGCGCAACCACGGAGGCTATGGCAAACCCGCTCAAGGTCTTCCAGGAACGCTGCAGGAGCAGGGCCGGAACGATCAGAACCAGCGTCTGGGGCTTGAGCAGCAGGCCGCCCAGCCACAGCCCCGCCCGAAAGGGCTTGCCCGCCACCACCGCCCGCAGAAATTCCCCCACACAGACCAGGAGCAGGAAATTGAGCTGCCCCCAGACCAGGCTCCAGAAGACCGGGAACGAGAGCATCATTGCCAGTGACCACCGGCCGTCCCGGTGCCCCGCCGCAATGCGCGCCGCAAAAAAGCGCAGGTAGAAAACCAGCAGGAGCAGACTCAGCGCCGTCCAGACCAGCAAACTCCAGTCCGCCGGGAGAAGCGCAAAGACTTGAAAAACCGGCAGGAAGACCGGAAGAAAAAGCGATGGCAATGGCGTGAACACCAAGGAAGGATCGGCGGGGTCGGGCACCCAGGGAGATTGCACCCTTCGGAGCGCGTCCAGGTCGTAGGTGCGAGCATACCCCTCGGTGTTCGCCAGATACCCAGCGCTCCAGAAGGCAAGGTAATCCGTGCCAAGAGCAGTGAACAGGTTGTTCCAGTACAGGCCCATCCCGATGTATGCGGCGTAGAAGGCGAAGACGGCCGCCAGGGCCAGGTTGCGCCGTTCCTGAGGGCCGAGATGCTGAAATGGTCGCCAGGGCTTTCGCTTCATCGCTTTACCTCCCGAAGATCACGGCAACTTCATCCTGATACAGTTCCCTCCACCCCCGCGCGGGCAGTTCCCGCACCACGGGCCAATCGGGCTCCAGCAGGATCAGGCGGACGCCCCACTGTTCCAGGACGTCCCAGCCCGCCTCCTCCCCACTCACCACCTGCCACCACTGGGAGAGGAGTTCGTCCCCGTAGAGGTCCGCCCGGCCGTCCGCGAACACCGGGTATTCGGGGAGCGCCCAGAGGAGATAGCCGCCCCAGTTGTAGGAGTTGAGGAGGTTGCCTTCGGGACGGTGCTCCCGCAGCCATGCGACCGCCGCGGCGGGGTACGACCGCTCCACCCGCGCGGGGGAGGAGAGGAGCAGGGCGCGCGCCAGCACCGCCGCGGCCAGCGCGACCACCAGCGCGCCGTTGATCAGGCGCCGCACCGGCAAAGGAAGCGCGTCCCTTCCGCGCAATCGTTCGCCCAGGGCGGGGCTCATCGTCCCCGCCAGCACCCGGGCGACCACCGGGGCCGTCACGATGGCGTATACGGCCACCGCGCGCACGGAGACAAAGGCCATATAGGCGAAACCCAGCACCTTGAAAAGCGATCCCAGGTCGGGCCGTTCCCGCGAGCGCGCCAGCCCGACCGTCAGCAAAAACAGCAACCAGAGCATCGGATGGAAGTCTATCCGGTGGAAATCCGGGGAGTGCCACTCCTGAATGCGGAGCGAGACGGAGACGGTGTAGAAGGGGAGGCGCCAGATAGCAGGGCCGTTGGGGTTGAGCAGGACGGCCAGGGCGGACAGCGCGGTGAAAAGGGCCAGGTTGCGGATGTCCCGCCAGGCCAGGCCGTTGCCCCAACCGGTCAAACGGTCCAGAGTTTCGCCCGCCAGCACGGCCACCAGCAGGAGGAATCCCCAGATGAAGCCCCCGTGCAGGTTCGCCCAGAGCGCGAAGAGGGGGACCAGCAGCCAGAACCGTTTTGGAGCACCCTCCCGCCATCGGCGCAGCAGGCAGTCCAGGAGCGCCAGGAGCAGGTAGGAAAGCAACTGCGGTCGGGGCGACCAGGCGGGCGCTGCGGCGACCGTCGCCAGGACCAGGAACCCTGCGCGCAGAATGGATGGCCCCGCCATCTGCCGATGGACGATGGCCATCGTCAGGGCGGCCAGGAGCGCCATCGCCAGCGAGAGGGCAGGGAAACCGCCGACGCGTTGCAAGAGGTACATCCCGATGTCCGCCAGCCAGAAGGCGTTGGTCCAGGGGGCGCCCGAACGGGTATAGGAGAAGACGTCCCGGGTCAGAATCTCCCCGCGCGCCAGCATCTCCCGCCCGGCGGCGAGGTGCCACCACATGTCGGGGTCGGCGGGGGTGCGGGCCGTGATCAGGGCGACCAGGAGCAGGGCAACGGTGAGGACGAAGCGGTCGGCATCCCGGTGGGAAGCGGTCTTCCGAGTCCGTCCGGCAGCAAGCAAAGGCCCCGAAGGCATATCACTCCTCATTCTGTCCGGATCGCTCGTGGGTCCGATCTTCCCTCCGATGTCCTGCGTTCCACCCGACCCATCCCATCCAGGCCAGCAGAACGCTCACCAGGATGACCGGCAAGCGGACGCCAAGGCGGCCTTGGAGAAGAAACTGTTCTACCAGGAACAGAGCAGGCCAGGTCAGCAGGAAGGGGACAAGGGTACGGGTGGACTGGCCGGTACGGCGCAGGTAGTTCAAAAAGAGGATGATGGGGAGCAGATAGGTCAGGCAGTCCTGCTGGTTGAGATGGGGGCTGAGCATAGTCCCCAGAATCACGGTGAAAGCAAACCAGAGGTCAAAATCCAGAAGTTGCCGTTCCCATTCCCTGCGGAGCCACAAAACGAGAACCGCCAGGACGCCGACTAACAGGGCAATCCCGCTCACCGACTGGATCAGGGGGGCCTGTTCGGCCCCCAACCAGAGGGTCAGAGCACCCTTCAGGTTGATCATGCCATCTGGGTATACGCCGAAGCGGTCAAAGTAACCGCTGGTCGCCCTCATCCAGTGCAGGTAATCGGGCCAGATGGCAGGGCCCAGGGCAGCAGTGGTAATGACCAGCAAGAAAAGGCCGGTTGCCCCTGCGGCGACGACGGCCCGCCAGCGACGCCCGCCCAGGAGGATCAGGGCCGGGAAAAGGGCGGCCTGCAATTTAACAGCCGCCAGCGCAAGCCAGAATCCGGCCCGCTTGTCGTTGCCCTCCTTCAATGCCCGGTAGAACTCCATCAGGCACAGGAGGACGAAGAGGGAAAGGCTCCCGTGGAGAAATTGTAGCAGGATGGGGAAGAAGGCACCGAACGCGCTGAGGAATACCCAGCGCTCCGTTTTTGTCCAGTCGGCGGTGAGGACGTGTACCAGCCGGATCACCCGGGCCAGCACTCCTACCTGGAGCGCCGTCCAGCACCAGAAACCGACCCCCAGCGGTAGGAGGGAAAAGGGCACCATCAGTAGAGCGAAGTGGGGCGGGTTGTTGAACGGCAAGACCCCGTCCCAGAACATCCGTCCCGGCCCAAGGATGGCTTGCTGGACGCGGGTCTGGAGGGATAAATCGTAGAGTTGAGCCCCCAGCCCATCCCGAACGATCGCGCCGCCGGTGTAGAAGGCAGTGAAGTCGGCCCGCCAGAGCATATCATCCAGCCCTGCCTTGAGCACAAGGCCGACAAATCCCAGGGCGATCCCCAGATGAAGGGCGATGAGCCACCGCATCCATCGGGCCGGAGGATGGGGCGATGTTCCGTCGCAATTTCTGGATCCCACCGAACTTTTCACATGACCGGTACGATACCCCATGCCCTATCCGAAAGTAGAGATGGAAGCGCCCCTATCCGTAACCTTACCGGGGTGAGGTTACTTCCAACTAACTTCCCCCTCTACCCCCAACCTCGTATGAGCAGGTTTTTGGGGGCAGCCCTCCTCCCCCGCCGTGAGCGGCGGGCCTGGTTGAGAAGCGGCCCTTCCCCATAATCCATCACGACGGTGGTCTGGAGGGACATCGCCGCATAGAATACAAAGAGGGCCACCCCACCAGCCAGTATCCCCCCAGGGTGATCCAGAGAGGGATCTCTATAACAGTCCGGGCCTTCATACCAAAAAACGCCAGTCTGAAGGGAACGCAAAATTGTGAGGCATCTTCCTGGGGTGTCGCTATATCAGCGAGCGGAGAAATTTCAGCATCTCCTCCCGCATATCCTCCCGCCGCAGGGCGGCATGGATGGAAGCCTTCAGATGGTGCAGGGGGTCTCCGGCAGCCAGCCAGAGCCCTTCAATGGGATGCGCGATCACCGTGGACCGTGCCGCCAGTCGGTCCACCGCATCGGCCATCCATAGTTCGCCCCCTTTCCCGGTCTGGGTGGGGTTCAGGACCTCAAAAATCTCCGGCGAGAAGACAAAATGGCCCACCTGTACCCAGTTGGAGGGGGCCGTTCCCCGCTCCGGCTTCTCTACGATGCGGGCCAGGACGTTGGTGGTGCCGGGCTTGAACTCTATGCAGCCGTACAGACGGGTCTCTTCATCCGGCACCTGCTGGGTCGCCAGGACCGCCGCCGGACGGTGCTGTTCATAGGCCTGAAGCAACTGCCGGGGGATCGGCACATCGGATAGGAGCAGGTCATCGCCGAACATGTAGTAAAACGGCTCGCCAGGGGTAAGCCAGGGGCGGGCAGCCAGGGCGGGAGAGGCGTTCCCGTAAGGTAACGTCTCCGGCTGCCGGACAAAGACGATGTTGGCCAGGCGGGAGAGATGTCGCACTTCTTCCAGAAGTGCGCGCTTGCCCACCGATTCCAGATATTGTTCCAGGTCCGGGGCAGGGGCGAAATGCTTCTCCACTACTCCCCCACCGCTCCGCACAACGATGATGATATCGGTGATTCCGGATTCCGCAAGGGATTCCACGTGGTATTGGATGAGGGGGATCCCCAGGATGGGGATCATCTCTTTGGGAATCGCTTTAGAAGCGGGCAGAAATCGGGTGCCGTAGCCCGCGATAGTGATGACACCTTTCATTCAGGCCTCCGATTCTCCAGGATGAAGCGCAAACTCCGTTCTTGATCTTCCAGCCGGTCCATCTCCAGCGCAATCAGGGGAGAGGTCGGAAGGGCAAAGAGGATCGGGAGGAGGATGGAGTAATCTATTACCCCCCCGACAACATCCAGGGCAAGGTGCTCGTCTTCCACCCCCCGGTGGTTGTTGATGTGGCAGTGAACCAGACGATCCCTCAGGCGGGTGATCCAGGCTGAAAGGGGGAGCGAATCGGAATAAAGGTAGGCATGGCCTATATCCAGGCAGGCAGCAATGTACGGGGAATCCACCCATTCCAGGATTCTGCCAATGATGTCCGGACTTGGCTCCCACATGTTCTCCAGCACCACGGTCACCCCCCACCGCTCGGCTTCCAGGCTGGCCTCGGCCCAGAACTCCGCCTGCCGTCGGGTCCATCGGCGCAGATAATCGGCGTTGCGGACCCAGGGGAGATAATTGGCGTGAAAGACGATGTGGCACGCGTTCAATTCCGCCGCGATGCGAAGACACAAGAGATAACGCTCCCGAGTGATCCGGGCAATCTGCCGGTCCTCGCTGGCGATACACATATCGTAGAACGCCCCGTGGATGGCGATCTCCCTTTCAAACCCCTTCAGGAGTTGCCGGTGCTGCGCTACCAGCGAGGGCCAATCGCCATCCAGCAAGTCAGGATTGTATCCGTATACCTGAATTTCTATGCCGACACCATAGTCCCTGGCGAGAGCGATGTACGGAGCAATGTCGGGACGGTGCGTGGCGATTGCCAGACGCTCCATCTACCGTTACACTCCTTCTGTTTCCTGCAGGTGCAAATCCGCCAGGACGACAAGTACCGTGAGCAAAAGGGTTGCTTCCTGAAAAGGAGGTCCCCAGCCCTCGGCGAGGTAGTGGGGGCCGCGCGGTGGACGTCGGATTACACCGATCGGATCTCCCCAGGGGCGGACTTCTCTTTCCGCTTCCTCCTCCAATCTGGCAGAATCCAGGTCTATGGGAAGAATCTCCGTGCGAATATCCTCCGAGACCGACCCCTCAGGCTCCGGCGAATAGGCGAAAATCTCGTAGAATCGTTCACCGAATCGGTTTCCCCGCGCAATGTAAGGATTCCCCTCCCATTGGAAAAGGTAGCGGGGCAACCGCAACAGAAGCAGGTCCACCATTTCCCACTGCTCGGTGATGACCACCAGGGGCGTCTCCTGCCCTTCCAGGGTCACGGTATAATCGCCACCCCCAGGCCAACGAGAGAATTCCGGGGGCTCAATTCGCCCAACAGGAAGACCCGCTGCGTCCAGTAAAGTAACCTGCCGGGTCGGGTTGGGGAGGAAGAGGCCTGTGGGCTCAACCAGGTATAGAGGCCGGTCTTCCTCATCGGTGACCCGATAGCGGTAAACCTGGCGTTCCGAAAAGGTCTCTTTGTATACCTGGATCATCCCAGTCTCCCGGGGATATCCTCTGCCATACCGGCCTGACGGAGCAGCGCTTCTGCCGCCATCCGATTCACCTCGCGGAACTGGGTGCCCGGCTGGGGAGGCCCCACGATGCCTTTTTCCTCTAACAGTTCAATAATCCGTGCGGAGCGGGTGTAACCGATGCGCAGCCGCCGCTGGAGGAGGGAGACCGAGGCCCGATTTTCCGCCAGCAACACGGCCACGGCATCGGGAATCAGGTCGTCCTCAAACTGCGAAGGAGGTGGAACGAGATCGGGACGGAGGGGCAACTGGACCGGTCGCACCCCCTCGGCCGGCGCGGCGACCTCCGCAGGGGGCGGGGATGGGGGGGAGACCCCCTTCCAGTAGTTGATCAGACGGCGCAGTTCGGCGTCGGATACAAAGGCGCCCTGAAGCCGAATCGGTTGGGGAGAATCGGGGGCCATAAAGAGCATATCCCCCCGTCCCAGGAGCCGCTCTGCGCCAGGCATATCCAGGATGACCCGCGAGTCCACCGACGAGGCAACGGCGAACGCAATCCGGGCCGGAAAGTTCGCCTTGATGAGGCCCGTCACCACATCCACGCTGGGGCGCTGCGTGGCGATAATCAGATGGATGCCGGTCGCCCGGGCCATCTGCGCCAGGCGGCAGATGGCCCGCTCCGTCTCCTGTGGGGCCAGCATCATCAGGTCGGCCAGTTCGTCCACCACGACGATGATGTAGGGCATCCGCTTCATCTCCGGACGGGCCGGAACGACGCGCTCGTTGTAATCCACAATGTCCCGCGCCCCCACCGAAGCGAACTGTCGGTACCGACCGTCCATCTCCCGCAGGACCCAATTCAGCGCGCCGACCACCCGCTCCATATCCACCACCACCGGCACCAGGAGGTGGGGAATCCCGTTGTACGGGGTCAACTCCACCCGCTTCGGGTCCACCATCAGCAGTTTCAGGTCGTCGGGGGTGTTCTGGAGCAGGAGCGCGGTCAGGATGGCGTTGATGCAGACCGACTTGCCCGATCCGGTGGTCCCGGCAATGAGCAGGTGGGGCATCGCGCGCAGGTCAGTGACGTATGGAGCGCCGGACACATCCTGTCCCAGCGCCAGGCGCAGGGGAGAGGAAACCCGCTCCCAGGCCTCGCTCTCTATGATGTCCCGCAGGGCGACCAGCGCGACTTCCTCGTTGGGGACCTCAATGCCCACCAGCCCCTTATTGGGCACCGGGGCCTGGATGCGGATGGTCTTGGCGGATAGGGCCAGCGCCAGGTCGTCGGCCAGACTGGCGATCTTGCTGACCTTCACGCGCGTCTCTTTCCCGCGGCTGTTGGCGACGAAGAGAGGTTCCACCCCGAACTGGGTGACGACCGGCCCCCGGTTGATCTCTTTGACCTTGACCGGCGCGCCCAGGCTGGTCAGCGTCTCTTCAATGATTCTCACCTGTTGCCGGATCACTTCCTGGTTCAGGTCCTGTTCGCTTCCCGGCTCCAGAATCTGTTCTATCGGCGGGAGTCCCCAGATTCCCCCGCCGCCGATGACCCGCGGATGGGTGGGCCCGGTGACCTCCGCAGTCGGGGGGGCTGAGGGGGCCGATACCGGTTGAGGACGGGTGGGGGCGGGGGCAAGGGCGGGCGCAGCGGAGGACGGACGGGGGGGCGGTGGCGCGGGTCGGGCCGGCGCACCGGTTGGGGAGGAGGGACGGGACGGAAGGCGGGCCGGTGCACGCTGTTGAGCCCAGGCAACCACGGCCCGAACCATCTCTGCAGGGGAGACGCCGAAGGTGAAGAAAAGGCCGAAAAGCCAGGCCGCCAGCAGGACGAGGACGGTGCCCGCGCCGCCCATCCCTTCCAGCAGTTGACCACCCAGGTAACGCCCGATATGCCCCCCGCCGTATCCCTTTTCGGCCATTTCCTGAGAAGGGAGTCGGGTGACCCAGAGACCCAGAAAATGCGCCGTGATCAGGAACGCTATGAAGAGGATAACGACGCCAGCGACCTGCTCCGGCTGCGGCCTGGGGACGCGGTCTCCAAAGCGGCGGAGGATGAGGTAAAGACCAACCGCGCCGACAAAGAGGGGCACGAAAAAAACCCCCCAGCCGAACGTCTGGGCCAGCAAATGGGTCCACAGCCCCAGAATGGCTCCTCGCTGGACAGAGAACAACGCCAGTATCGTCAACACGGCGATAAACACCAGCGCGTAGCCCAGGATGTCCAGTTGAGCGTCCCGGCTGATCCGGAGACGTGGTTCGGAGGGGCGCGAGGGCTGCTTTTTGCCTTTGCCTTTGCCTTTGGCTTTGCTTTTGCTTTTGGGGGCAGGCTTCTTTCTGGCGCTCATTTCCGCCCGGAATTATAGCATACCTTTAACCGGTATACAAAAAAGCCCGGCCTTCCCCCCGGCCGGGCTGACGACGACGTTGTCGGATGCGAAGTTAGGGGTTAGGGATACATAGCGTATCGCCCGCACGGATGTAGTTCATGTTATAGATGTGGTTGCATTCGGCGATGCGCCAGGGACTCACGCCGAACCGGGCGCCGATGCGGGTGAGAGTATCCCCGGTCACAATGGTGTAGTAGGTGGCGCAGGTACAGGGAGAGGGCGGTGTAGTGCCGAACTGGGGTGCGCAGACGGGGCCAGCGGGCAGCGTCCGATAGGCATCCGGAATCGCCAACCGCATCCCGGCGAAGATGCGGCTGGGGTTCACAATGCTGTTCTGCTGGGCGATAGCCCACGGGTCCACCCCGTACGCTCGACCGATACAGAAGAGCGTCTCGCCTGGTCGGACCACATGGTATCCCAGGATAGCCCATTCAGCGGGTGCCGCCGCGGAGAATTGAACGGTCAGCAGCGCCATCAGCAATGCCATCGCCATCCATACAATTGCTCTTCTCATAGGGCACCTCCTTTCGGAAGAGCGGAGGGGGAATTCTTACAATTTCATTATACGACGTTTTTGCCAGAATTGCAAATTTCCATTGTGACAAATTGGTTTCAGTTAGGGGGCAACTGGGGATTGGGTATGGGTAGGCTTTTGGGGTAGCCCTCCTCGCCCCGCTGTGAACGACGGGGATGAGGGGAAAAGGGCGCCTAATCGCTCTTTTGGGCTCAGCCTGACTGTTTACGGTCGGGCGAAAGCACGATATTGCCCCCGACAAAATGGGGAAGAAACAGATTTTTGGATGGGGCAGCGAAGCCGCCCCGTCCAAAAATCTTCTTTATTGCCCCCTGCTCGCTGGAGGTGAAAAAACTTACCCATATAAGCGGCCCCCTTCTCTCCCGCCGGAGGTTGCTGAAAAAGTCGGATTTTCATCCGGCAGGGGGCACCCCTGGGTGAGGCAGTGATGCCCCACCCCCCTCGCCCTCCTCCCCGTTGAGGGCGGACGAATCGTCCGCCCTCAACTGCGCCCGCGGGGAGGGGGGATTTTTGTAGGGGTTTTGGCGCTGGCGGCCGAAGGCCGTCAGCGCCAAAACCCATAATTTTTCTCCCCCTTCTCCCCCGCAAGCGGGGGAGAAGGGGGCCGGGGGGATGAGGGGGTTAAAACGTCTCCCCAAAGAGCGGGATAGGCCTCCAGCACCTTATCCCTCGCCAATTTTTCAGCACCCTCTGGGAGAGGAAGAAGGGTCGGAGGAGAGGGTGAGGCTTTCCCCTCAGCCAAACAGGCTGAACAGTTGCGCTGTTTTTACTGATTTCCCACCAGTTACTTTTCCCTCAACACACTGTTGCAGAACCCCACCGTCTGCATCAGATGAGGGGAGGGGTCCTCCCCAGCAACCGCCGCACCGACCATCATCTGAACGGCGTCCCGACATTTCTCATAGCCCGCCACTTCCGGTTCGGTAACCGCCCCCAGGTCCAGCAGCGCCAGCACATCGGCATATTGGGGCGTCTCCTCCACCCGCGCGGCCTGGAACTTTTCGGGAAGGCGACGATGGGGAAGGTAATCGGAGAGGGATACCCAGCGGGCTTGCTGATCCGGTCCGTTCATCCAGCGGATCACCAGCCAGGCCGCCAGTTGCCGTTGGGGAGTGGTCGGGGGGATAGACCAGTAGACGCCGAAGAAGTCGGTCACCGGTACACCCGTGCTGGTGGGCAACGGGGCAACGGCCCAATCCAGGCCGCCCCGTTGGGCCGCAATCTGGCGATAGTGGGGGATGTGGAGGTTGTTGCTCATCACGAAAAGCACCCGCCCGGCGGCAAAGTCCGCCTCGGCCTGCTCCCAGCGAGCCTCCCGAACCGCGCATCCCTCTGCCAGCAGCACGCGCAGGAAAGTCAGTGCCTCTAAACCTTTATCGTCCCCGAAGGTGTATTCGGTCTCCTCCTCGTTCATCAACCGACCGCCCCGGCCGATCAGCATCCGGATAAACGTGTGGTCATCCACAGGAAACTCGTAGCCATAGACCCCCTCTTCGGGTATAGAGACGGCACAGGCCATCTCCCGAAATTCGTCCCAGGTACGCGGGGGGTGGTCGTATCCCAACTGCTGCAGCCACCCCCGATTGTAGACCAGAAGTCCGGCAGAAAATGCGAAGGGGAATCCGTATCGGCCGGACGGCCGGACCAGTTGACCGGCCTGGCGGGCGAAGGGATAAAACTCTCCCTGTTCCGCCGCGGAGAATCCCCAGCGGGGACTTTTCAGATAGGGGGTCAGTTCTACGGCAAGGCCATCCGCAGCGCTGACAGCCAGATAACCGGGGGAGAGAATAACTAGGTCGGGGAGTCTGCCCATTGCGGCGGCGGACTGCATTCGCGCGTACAGTTGGGCCACATCATCGGCCCGCACCCCCCGCACGGCGATCCCCCAGCGGTTTTCGGCGTTGAAGCGATCCAGCATCCGCAGCAGAACGTCCTCATACGCGGCCGGATACCAGACGGTGATGATCTCCCCCCCTGGGTCCAGGCGCTCCAGGTCGCCGTAGAGGGACAGGGCAGACGCCGCAGGAGTACCTGGTTGTCCGGTACAGGCGGTCGCGATCATAGAAAGGACCAGGAAGAGCATCAGAACGACGGAATGTCGGGCAACCACGCGTTCCTCCAGAATTTAGAGCAGGATCCGGCGCGCTTTCGCCTCGGCGTCCTCCCGGAAACGGTAGAGTTTTGCCGGACGACCCCGAACTGTCCGGTGCTCTATTCCCACTTCCCGCAGGACCCTTGCGGCGATCATCAGGCGGCGGAAACGGATTCTTTCCAGTTTCTCTCCCAGAATGGTCTCGTAGGTAGCCCGCAACTGGTTCAGGGTGAAGGGCTCCGGCAGGAGCGCGGCGAGGGTAGCGGGGTATTCCAGTTTGCTGCGCAACCGCTCCCGCGCGCAGGCCAGGATACGGTCGTGGTCAAAGGCTAGCGGGGGCAGGGCGTTCATCGGCCACCAGCGGGCCTCGGCGGCATCGTCTCCGGGGCGGATGGCGGCCCGGTCGGCGGGGAGAAGCGCCAGGTAAGCCACCGTGATCACCCGCCCGCGCCGGTCCCGGCCGGGGTCGCCAAAGGTGTAGAGTTGCTCCAGATGGACATCGCAGACGCCGGTCTCCTCTTCCAGTTCCCGCAGCGCGGTCGTCTCCAGGGGTTCGTCTATCTCTATAAAGCCCCCGGGAATGGCCCACATCCCCGCGTAGGGCGGGTTCTTTCGCCGGACTAGCAGTACCTGCAACGCCTCTTCGTGCAGGGTGAAAATCACAACGTCCACCGTTACCAGCGGTCGGGGGTACTCATCCCCTGGCATTCCCTATCGCTCCTTGTGTATTGGGTATTTTGCCCCGGAGGGCACAAAGATTAAAAATTTCTCTAGCCACCTAACACTTTTGGCTCATATCCAGACTCGTGCAGGCAGGGTCTGGCCTTTAGCGCCCCCTCATCCCCCTGCCCCCCTTCTCCCCCGCCGCGGCGGGGGAGAAGGGGGAAAAGAGGGCAGGGCTTGTCCTTGCCCTTTCCTCCCCGTGCGGCCGTAGGGGCGGACGATCCGTCCGCCCGCAACGGGGAGGGGGCAAGGGGGAGGGATGAAGGTGTCCTTGAGAAAGTGCACTGCTTTTGAATATGAGCCACGCTGCTTGTCCGCGTCCATCCGCGCCCCATTGGGAAACTGTCAGGTAGCCAGAAAATTTCTTTGTGCTCTTTGTGCCATCCTTCAATTTTCCCTCTGCGTTTCTCTGCGCCCTCTGCGTCTCTGCGGTTTTTGATCGCCACGAAGGGCGTAATTCGTGCCCTTCGTGTCATCCTTCGTGCTCTTCGGGGTGAAAAAACCTCCGCGCCTGTAGTATAGCCCAGCCCGCTCATTTGGCAACTCAACCCACCCGGAGTATAATCCAGATATCCCTTCTGGGGGGAGAACATGCGCGCGCTGATCACCGGAGCAGGCGGCTTTGTCGGACGGCATCTGTGTGCATATCTCCTAGCCCATACCGACTGGGAGTTGCTGGGTACATCGTACCCGGAACATGTGGAGAACCCGCGCCCGCATACGTGCCTTTCCCTGGTCCATCTGGACCTGCGGGACGCCGATGGGGTGCGGGAACTGATCGGCTCCTTCGGGCCGGACGTCATCTTTCATCTGGCGGCCCAGTCCCATGTCCCCACCTCGCTGGCGGACCCGTGGAAGACGCTGGAGAACAATATGCGGGCCCAGTTGAACATCCTGGAAGGGGTGCGTCGGGCGCATCCCTCCGCGCGGGTGGTCATCATCTGTTCCAACGAAGAGTACGGATGGCCGCGCCCGGAGGAACTTCCGCTCACCGAAGAGAGTCCGCTGCGGCCGGTGAACCCGTATGCCGTCAGCAAAGTGGGGCAGGATTTTCTGGGCCTGCAGTACCATCTGGCCTACGGGATGGACGTGGTGCGGCTGCGCCCGTTCAACCACACCGGCCCGGGGCAATCCCCCCGCTTCGTCGTCCCCTCCTTCGCCCGGCAGATCGCCCGCATTGAGGCGGGGCTACAGGAGATGGTGATGCGGGTGGGGAATCTGGACGTAGAGCGGGACTTCACCGACGTGCGGGACATTGTCCGCGCCTACTACCTGGCCGCGGTTCAGGGGGAGGCGGGGGAAGTCTACAACCTGGCTTCCGGTGTGGCCCGCTCCGTACGCGGGATTCTGGAGACGCTGCTTTCGTTCACGGAGGTTCCGATTCGGGTAGAGGTAGACCCGTCCTTATACCGCCCGGCCGACGTGCCCATCATCTTCGGGAGCGCCGAGAAGTTCCGCCGCCGCACCGGCTGGGAGCCCGAAATCCCCTTTGAGCAGACCCTGCGGGATACGCTGGAGTACTGGCGGCAGCAGGTCAGGAAGGAGGAGTGTCGGTGATTCGGCGGATAGAAGCAAAAGGCTACAAATGTCTGAAGTACGTTCGCCAACCCCTGGGCCCCTTCCAGATTCTGGTGGGTCCAAACGCCAGCGGGAAAACCACTTTTCTGGATGTGGTCGCGTTTCTGGGAGACCTTCTGCGCGTTGGACCCCAGAAAGCAGTGGAGAAACGGGCGCGGTCTTTCTATGAACTGGTCTGGATGAAGGAGGGGGATGAGTTTGAACTGGCGGTAGAACTGGCGGTGCCCGAGGAGATCGTCGCCGAGCAGCCATACGCAGACCCATACCGCTTCTGTCGTTATGAAGTGCGGGTAGGGATAGACCACCGATCCGGTGGAGTACGGCTGCTGGGGGAAAACTTCTGGTTGCTCCGGGGCATTTCAGAGGCCCCCGTTTCGGAACAGATATCGGTTCGTTCGGTAGTGCGCGAATCGCGCAAAAAAACACCCACCGGGTGGCGCAAAGTCGTTTCGCTGACCGATGAGGGGCGAGCGTATGTCCAATCGGAACTTACGAATTGGCGATATTCCGCCTGGCCGGAGGCCGATCAGCCTGCGCTGACCATGGCCCTGATGGAGCGCGCACGTTTCCCCATCTCCCGGTGGGCCCGCCAGTACCTGACTACGGGAACACAGGTGCTGATGCTGAACAGCCTGCTGATGCGTCAGCCCTGCCCTCCTTATGCTCCGTTGACCTTCCAGCCGGATGGTTCCAATTTACCCATCGTGGTCCGGGAACTGCGGAAAAAAGACCCGGAGCGTTTTGACTGGTGGCGACGCCACATCCAGGGAATACTTCCCTATGTACAGGATATTCGGGTGGTGGAACGGGAGGAGGACCGATACCTCTATCTGATCGTGGACACTCGGGAAGGAGTATCGCTCCCTTCGTGGCTTCTTTCCGACGGTATGCTTCGGCTGATGGCGCTGACAGTTCTGGCATATTTGCCGGACGGACGGTTCACCTACCTGATAGAAGAACCGGAGAACGGTGTCCATCCCCGAGCCATAGAGGGAATTTTCCAGTCTCTTTCTTCTGTGTACGATGGACAGGTATTGATCGCCACTCACTCCATACTTCTGGTCGGCCTGGCAAAGCCGGAAAACCTCCTTTGTTTCACCCGTACAAAAGATGGCGCTACCCACATTGTGTTAGGGAGCGAGCACCCCGTTCTACGCCAGTGGCGGGGGGAAGTAGACCTGGGATCATTTTATGCATCGGGGGTATTAGAATGAGCGGAGCGCTCATAGTGCTTGTCCCCGATGAGACCACCCGGAAGGTCATCGAGGCCTTGCTGGAACGTCATCAATCCCTGGGCGTCTCCCCGATCCCCGAAGGCAACCGGCAAATTATCACGGATGTCCAAAGAAGAGACCCTGGAGTATACTTGCGCGCTCATGAGTTCCTCAGAAGTCACATTCAATCCTACCGATATGCTCTGGTTCTCTTTGACCGACAGGGATGTGGTGCAGAAAAAAGACTGCGGAGGAGTTACGACAAGAGGTCAAAGAGCGGCTGGAAAGAAACGGATGGAAAGATCGGTGTGAAGTGGTCGTTATAGACCCCGAATTAGACGTCTGGGTTTGGACACGCTCGCCCCACGTGGCGGACGTTTTGAAGATATCCCAGACAGAACTGGACCACCTCACTGCCAGCGGCAAGCCGGATCATCCCAAAGAGGTTTTAGAAGAAATATTGAGAAAGAAACGCATCCCCCGTTCCTCTGCATTGTACGAAGAACTGGCTACTCGGGTCAGCCTCCGGGGATGCACCGACCCAGCATTCCGACTCCTCTGTGAAACGCTGCAGCGGTGGTTTCCTGCGGAGAACATTTCCAAAGACTTAAGGAGGAGTATATGCCACGAGCACTGATCACCGGCATCACCGGGCAGGATGGTTCCTATCTGGCCGAGTTTCTGCTGGAGAAGGGATACGAGGTCTTCGGGATGGTGCGCCGCACCAGTACGGTCAACTTCTCCCGTATCCAGCACATCCAGGACAAGATCACTCTGGTCTCCGGCGACCTTTTAGACCAGGGTTCTCTCATCGCCATCCTGCGGGAATACGAACCCGACGAGGTCTACAATCTGGCGGCCCAGTCCTTCGTGCCCACCTCATGGGAGCAGCCGGTCTTCACCGGCGAAGTGACCGCTCTGGGCGTCACCCGGATGCTGGAGGCCATCCGCACCGTGGACCCCAGTATTCGCTTCTACCAGGCGTCCAGCAGCGAGATGTTCGGCAAAGTCCGCGAAGTCCCCCAGAACGAGTATACCCCCTTCTACCCGCGCAGTCCCTACGGCGTCGCCAAAGTCTACGGTCACTGGATCACCGTCAACTATCGGGAGTCCTTCGGCCTCTATGCCGTATCGGGCATCCTCTTCAACCACGAATCCCCCCGCCGCGGCCTGGAGTTCGTCACCCGCAAGGTGTCCTATGGGGTGGCGAAAATCAAGTTGGGGCTGGCGAACGAATTGCGCCTGGGCAACCTGGATGCCCGCCGGGACTGGGGCTTCGCCGGGGACTACGTCCGCGCAATGTGGCTGATGCTCCAGCAGCCCGCCCCCGACGACTACGTCGTCGGCACTGGGGAGACCCACTCGGTGCAGGAACTCTGTGAGGTCGCCTTTTCCTATGTCGGGCTGGACTGGCGGGACTACGTCGTCCAGGACCCCCGCTACATCCGCCCCGCCGAGGTGGACCTGCTGGTGGCCGACCCCTCCAAAGCGCGCCGGGTCCTGGGCTGGGAGCCCACCGTCACCTTTGAGCAACTGGTCCATATGATGGTGGACGCCGACCTGCAACTCCTGAAGCAGGAGCACGGACTGTGACCGACGCGCTCTTCGGCACCGACGGCATCCGCGGCACCACGGACTTCCGCAACGCCAACCGTCAACGAAAACTGACCCCCGAACTGGTCCTGCGCATCGGCCAGGCCGTCGGTTGGGTCGTCGGGGAACGGAAGGGCGGGGGACGGCCCTGGGCGGTCATCGGGCGGGACCCCCGCATCTCCGGGATGATGCTGGAAAGCGCCATTGCGGCCGGACTCCTGGCCCAGGGCGTGGACGTGGTCCTGGCGGGCATCGTCCCCACCCCCGCCGTCGCTTACCTCACTCGTCACTTCAAGGCCGACCTGGGAGTCGTTATCTCCGCCTCCCACAACCCCGTGGAGGATAACGGCATCAAGTTCTTCGGCCCCGACGGCTATAAACTGGACGACGCGCTGGAGGAGCACATCCAGTCGCTGGTGCTGGACCCGTCCCGTGCGTTCATTCCCTGCGATACCCGTTACCTGGGCGTTCTGCGGACGGACGGCGCGCTACAGGAAGCGTACGTGGACTACCTGGTGCGGTCCTGGCGGGGGCGGCGCGACCTTTCGGGGGTATCCGTCGTCCTGGACTGCGCCAACGGGGCGACGTCCTTCGTCGCGCCGGAGGCCTTCCGGCAGTTGGGGGCGCGGGTGGAAGTGTTGAACGGGGAGCCGGATGGGCTCAACATTAACGAGAGTTACGAGTACATCACGCCGCGCACCCTGGCAGCCCGCGTGGTGGAGACGGGCGCGCATCTGGGTGTCGCCTTTGACGGTGACGGCGACCGGGTGGTGCTGGTGGATGAACAGGGCGGCATTGTGGACGGGGATGGCATTCTGGCAGTTCTGGCCCGCCATTTCCACCGCCAGGGCCTGCTCTCCGTCCCCGTCGTGGTGGCGACCCCGATGAGCAATTTCGGCCTGCACGACGCCCTGGAACTCCTGGGGATTCGGGTAGAAGAGGCGAAAGTGGGGGATAAGTTCGTCCTGGAGCGGATGCGCGCGCTGGGGTGCATCCTGGGCGGGGAGCAATCGGGCCACATCCTGATTCTGGACCGGGGGCAGACCACCGGCGACGGCATCTACACGGCGCTGGTCGTCGCCGCGCGGATGGTGGATGAGGCCGACGGCCGCCTTTCCCGCCTCACGGCCGGGATCCCCCGCTACCCGCAGGCGATGGTCAGCCTGGACGCGCCGCGCATCCCCACCCCGCCGACGGAGGTCCCCGAAATCCGCGCCGTTCTGGATGAGTTACAGGAGCGGGTGGGGGACCAGGCGGAGATTCTGCTGCGCTATTCGGGGACGGAGGACAAACTGCGCCTCTCTGTCCGCACCCGCGCCGACGGCGACGCGCAGGAACTGGAGGGAGAGGTCCGGCGCGCGCTGGAGCAAATTGTGGGGATTGTCTCCCGGATGGTGCGATAAAAGAAAGGGGCTTACGGGGCGGCGGAGCCGCCCCGTAAGCCCCGGCATTCTCATATCCCCAGTGGGGCCAGGTTGCCGTTGGGGGTGAGTTGCCGCACCTTCAGTTCGGCCTGGTCCAATTCCTGGTTGCAGAAGGCCGCCAACCGCTGGCCGCGCTCGTAGAGAGCCAGACTCTCCTCCAGCGATAGCCCTCCGGCCTCCAGTCTGCGGACCACCTCCTCCAGTTCGGTAAACGCTTCCTCAAACGTCATTTCCTCTATGGGCTTCATCGTCGCCTCCGTCGCGTTTATCCCAGGCGGGGCTTCGCCAGGATTTCCATCACCCGCAGGTCAAAGAACGCCTGGGCGTTGGCGGGCTTCAGGACAAGAGCCGTATCCGCCCCGCGGCCGGTCCCGGCGATGGCGATGCAGGGTTCGCCCACCTGCACCAGCCCGGCGTCGGCAGCCATCAGCGCAATTTCTATGCAGACCTTCGTCCCTTCCCCGAAGTTGCGCAGGGTGAAGGCGATGATTTCATCGGTCAGGTAGGTGTTCAACTTCCGGCGCACGGCCCGGTTGACGCCGCCGAAGGCGTGCTGGCAGGTGAGAATGCGTCCGCCGAGGGCCTCAATGGCGGCGCGGTATTCCGGTTTCAGTTCCTGCTCGTTGGGCCGGACGAAACCGGTGGAATGAGTGACCACCACCACATTGTACCCCCGGAACACCTCCACCGCTCTGGCGCCGGTCTCTCCGGTCGTGCTGGCGACGAGGATCGTCCGGATGCCCAGTTCCTCGGCCCGCTGGCGGGCTGCCTCCAGCGTCGCATCGGTGTTCTGGGGTCCGGGCTGGTCAAAGTAGAGGGTGGGAACAGTAATTGCGGACATTTCGGACCTCCTAACTATCCCTTTTTCATCCGCTGCAGTCGGCGCAGGATGACCTTTTCGTAGCCGTGGCCTTTGAGTCGGAACCAGCCCCCTTTCACCCCGTCGGGAAGGTATTGCTGTTCCACCCATCCCTCCGGGTAGTCGTGGGGGTAACGGTAACCGGGATGTTCGCCCATCGTCCGCCGGTAGTGCTCCCGCAGGGGGCCGTGGAAGAGGTCGGACTTATCCCGCAGGTGCGGGGGGACGGGTCCGGGGCCGCGCCGTTCCATTTCGGCCAGAGCCTCCCAGTACGCGCCGACGGCGTTGGATTTGGGGGCCGTCGCCAGGTAGAGGGTCGCCAGGGCGAGGTGGTACTGTCCCTCCGGTAGCCCCACCCCCTCAAAGGCCTGGGCGCAGGCGTTGACGACCACGACGGCCTGCGGGTCAGCCAGTCCCACATCCTCCGCCGCCAGGATGTAGAGCCGACGGAGGATGAAGCGCGGGTCCTCCCCCGCGGCGACCATCTTCGCCAGCCAGTAGAGGGCCGCGTCGGGGTCGGAACCGCGCACGGATTTGATGAACGCCGAGATGGTGTCGTAGTGCTCGTCCCCGGCGCGGTCGTAGAGGAGCGCCCGCCGCTGGATGGAGTCCTCCGCCACCGCCAGAGTGATGGGGATGACCCCCGACTCGTCCGGTGGGGTGCTCTCCACCGCCAGTTCCAGGGCGTTGAGCGCGGCCCGCGCGTCGCCCCCGGCGATGCGGATCAGGTGGTCCATCGCCTCCGGGTCCACCTGAACAGCGCGGTGGCCGTACCCCCGCTCCGGGTCGGCCAGCGCCTGTTCCAGCACCCGGCGGACCTCGTCGTCGGTGAGGGGCTTGAACTGGAAGACGCGGGAGCGGGAGAGCAGCGGCCCGACGACCTCAAAGTACGGGTTCTCGGTGGTGGAGCCGATGAGGGTGATCGTGCCGTCCTCCACATGGGGAAGCAGGGCGTCCTGCTGGGCGCGGTTGAACCGGTGGATTTCGTCAATCAGAAGAATGGTGCGCTTGCCGTACATCCCGCGCCGTTCTTTCGCCTCCTGGACGACGCGACGGATGTCGGCCACTCCGGCCATAACGGCGCTGAGGGTCTCAAAGTGGGAGCGGGTGGTGTTGGCGATAATCATCGCCAGCGAGGTCTTCCCCGTGCCGGGCGGCCCCCAGAAGATGAGGGAGGAGAAGAGGCGGTCGGTCTCAATGGCGCGGCGCAGCAGGCGGCCTTCCCCCAGGATGTGCTCCTGCCCCACGAACTCGTCCAGCGTTCGGGGGCGCATCCGCGCGGCCAGAGGCGCCTCTTCCCGCGTTCGCTTCTGCCCGAAGTGCTCAAAAAGGGTCATCGGACCTCCCTCACGGGTAATATAGCAGCGAGTGGGCAAGTTGGCAAGTGGTGAGATGGATTTCCAACTTGACGTCTGCCCATTTTGAGGTAGGATTGATTTCCAAATGAAACCGGAAACCGCTCAGGCCCACCGAGAAAAGCGCGCAGTTGCTCTCAGTTCGGTCGCTGCGGCCGTCTTCCTTATGGGATTCAAACTCGCCATCGGCCTGCTCAGCAACAGCCTGGGCATCCTCTCCGAAGCGGCCCACTCCGGCCTGGACCTGGTCGCCGCGATGATCACCTTCTTCGCAGTGCGCGCGTCCGCCCGTCCCGCCGACCGGGAACATCCCTTCGGCCACGGGAAGGTGGAGAACTTCTCGGCGTTGATAGAAACGCTGCTCCTGCTGGCGACGTGCGCCTGGATTATCTACGAGGCGCTCCACCGGCTGCTCTTCAAGACCGTGGAGGTAGAGGCCAGCATCTGGGCCTTTATAGTGATGGGCGCGGCCATCGTTATAGACTACTCCCGTTCCCGCGCTCTCTACCGGGTGGCGCGCCGCTACAACAGCCAGGCGCTGGAGGCCGACGCCCTCCACTTCTCCACCGACATCTGGAGCAGTTCCGTCGTCATCGTCGGGCTGATCCTGGTGCGTCTGGCCGATGTGTTTCCCCAGTACCGCGATTGGCTCCTGCGGGCCGACGCCGTCGCCGCGCTGGTGGTGGCGGGCATCGTCATCTGGGTCAGCCTGCAGTTGGGCCGCCGGACGGTGGACGCGCTCATAGACCGGGCACCGGAGGGGCTGGAGGAGCGGGTGCGCGCGGTCATCGCTGCAGTGGAGCACGTCCAGGAGTGCGGGCCGGTCCGCCTGCGCACCGCCGGGCCGGTCACCTTCGTGGAGGCGACGGTGCGCGTCGCGCCGGAGATGCCCGCCGGGATGGCCCACGAGGTGGCGACCCGGGTGGAGGAGGCCGTCTCCCGACTCTGCTCCGACTGCGATGTGACCGTCCACGTGGAACCGGTCACGTCCACCGACGCGGTGACGGGCCAGGTGCGGGCAGTCGCGGCTGAAATGGGCCTTTCCGTTCACGACGTCCATGTCTACCGGATGGCCGATGGGTATCACGTGGACCTGGACCTGGAAATCTCCGGGCACTCGTCGCTGAACGAGGCCCATCAGGTGGCGACGCGCTTTGAGGAGCAGTTGCGCAGCCGGGTAGCGGGCCTGGCGTCGGTGGAGACCCACATTGAGGTCGTCCCTGGGCTTCCGGACGATCAAGGCCAGGACGTGACCGAGGCGCATCGCGGGATGGCGGAGGAGATTCGCCGCATCGCCGAGGCCCAGGAGGGCGTGATAGAGTGCCACAACGTCCGGTTGCGACGGATTCGGGATGACCTCTACGTCTCCATGCACTGTGTCTGCCCGGACGACCTCCCCATTGAGGAAGCGCATCGCCGTTCGGCGCAGGTAGAGGGCCGACTCCGGCAGGCGTTCCCGGAGGTAACTCACTTCCTGGTACACATGGAGCCGGAGGACCAGCAGACCGCCCGGGCCATCGGGTACACGGGCGGCGGGGGAATCGGCAGATGAGTAACGACGCGTCTGAACCGAAGGTAGAGCAGATTCTGGCCGAGGTGGAACGGCGGCGGGCCGCCCGACAGACCGCCGCAGCACCCTCCCTCTCCCCCTGGGAGCGTCGTCTGGCCCAGGGGGCGGAGCGGGTGGGCCGCTGGATTGTCCGCCACTGGCTGGCCCTCTTCAACCTGCTGGCGTTTCTGTATGTGGGCGTGCCGTTTCTGGCCCCGGTGCTGGTGGTTCTGGGCGCGGAGGGGCCGGCAAACCTGATTTACCTGGCCTATCGGCCCCTCTGTCATCAGATTCCTCACCGCTCCTGGTTTCTCTTCGGGGAGCGGTTGTTCTATCCTATGGAGGAGCTGCTCCAGCGGGGGGTGAGCCCGGACCTGCTGGTGCCCCACGGCTATAGCGGCGATCCCGTTCTGGGGTACAAAGTGGCTCTCTGTCAGCGGGATACGGCCATCTACGGGGCGATCTTTCTGGCGGGGGTGACCTTCGCCCTCTCCCGTCGCCGGTGGCGGCCGCTGCCGCTGTGGGCCTACCTGCTTTTCGGCTTGCTCCCCGTGGCGCTGGACGGAGGGCTTCAGTTCCTGAGTGTCCTGCTGGCGACTCTCTTCCCCACTTCAGGTATCCCACTGATAGAAAGCACCCCCCTGCGGCGGGTGGTCACCGGCGCGCTCTTCGGCTGGATGACCGTCTGGATTGTGTATCCGTACCTGCACCGGGCCTGGAAAGAGCCGGAAGCCCGGATACAGGGCTGAGCACAGGAGGTCATATGCTAACCGACCGACAACCCAGAGTCTCCATCGCTCATCTGCCGACCCCGCTGGAGTTCCTGCCCCGTCTGACCGCCCATCTGGGCGGCCCCCAGTTGTGGGTCAAGCGGGACGACGAGACCGGGCTGGCGACGGGCGGGAACAAGACCCGCAAACTGGAGTTTCTCGTCGCCGAGGCGCTGGCCCAAGGGGCCGACACCTTGATCACCTGCGGCGCGGCCCAGTCCAACCACGCCCGCCAGACCGCCGCGGCAGCTGCCCGTTTCGGCCTGGCCTGCACCCTCGTCCTGCGCGGCGAGCCCCCACCCCAGGCCCAGGGCAACCTGCTCCTGGACACGCTCCTGGGGGCGGAGATCGCCTGGGCAGGGAATGCCCCACGGATGGAGCGGATGGAGCAGGCGGCGGAGGAACTCCGGGCGCGCGGCCGTCGCCCCTACATCGTGCCCTACGGGGGGAGCAATCCGGTGGGCATCTGCGGCTACGTCGCCGCGATGGAGGAGTTGCTGGCCCAGGCCGCCCAGGCGGGACTCCGTTTTGACCACATCGTGTTTGCCACATCCAGCGGCGGTACCCAGGCTGGGCTGGCCCTGGCGGCGCGGGTGCGCGGGTACGAGGGCCGCATCCTGGGCATCAGCGTGGACCTGCCCGCGGAACCGCTGCGGCGCAGGGTCGCCGAACTGGCGAATGCCACTGCCGATCACCTGGGACTTCCTCTCTCCTTCGCCCCGGACGATTTCTCCGTGGAGGACGGATACCTGGGGGGCGGGTACGGCGTCATCGGCGACCTGGAACGGGAGGCGATCCGATTGGTCGCCCGCACCGAGGGGTTGCTCTTGGACCCTGTATATACGGGGCGGGCCTTCGGGGGCCTGATAGACCTGATCCGGCGGGGAGCGTTCTCCCCGCGGGAGCGGGTGCTCTTCTGGCACACCGGAGGCGTTGCCGGCCTCTTCGCCCGCCCGACGCTGGAATAGAGACACAAACTCGGCGTTTCTTGCGGTTTTTTCCACTACGAAGGGCACGAAGGACGACACAAAGGGCACGAAGAATTAAAAAAATCCTCTATGCTTCTCTGTGTCTCTGGTCTGAAAATAAACTGCGGTTCGGCTCGTGGGTGGTCACTCCGATGGGTAGTGATGAACCTGATCGTCC